>JANYKF010000390.1 GCA_025361665.1 Clostridiaceae bacterium | reverse complement strand
GCCGTTT
This sequence comes from Clostridiaceae bacterium, assembly GCA_025361665.1. Classification (GTDB taxonomy): domain Bacteria; phylum Bacillota; class Clostridia; order DSM-8532; family DSM-8532; genus JAEWSN01. The sequence goes on along the minus strand of JANYKF010000390.1, from coordinate 2,025 downwards.
GATTCGTGTAAAAAAGGGGATGATTCCACCGGAAATGGTAACAGCAACCAAAAAGTTGAAAGCTTTCAAAATTCAGTCGCGACAAGGAGCACAATCGAATCATGCATATTCTAGTAAAATCCTGCCAAAGTGATGACTCAAGTCCGGCAGGTTAGGCGGCTCGGTTAATCAGTGAAACACCGACCGCCTATTTATATGCTCCGAATAGCGTAGATTGTCTCGCCGAACATCCTGCTCCGCTGCAAGTCGAATCACACGTTTGCCATGGAAGGATGTGTCATCCTCAAGCCCCTGCAGATAGAATCCATCTTCAAAAGGCAGGGCTGTGACCGGAATGCCGATGGCCCGCGCCATTCTGCGTGCGAAGAACAAATCTTCTCCCGGCAGGATGCCGTATTTCGCCGGCGGGATCTGCTTTGTATAGTTGTTATAGTAACCCCAGGAAGATCCGGTGTCCAGCGCCGCATCCACACGCGAGCTGCAGGGGGAATCCTCATTGCAGATGATGGGCTTGTTCACCGCCCACCGCTTCACCTTTTCTACAAAATCATAGTACTGCCCCCGTGACAATCCGTTCCCATGGATCAGGACCACGCCACTCGCCATGACTACTTCTTCGTCCGCCATCCCGCCGCCGCTGCTGCATCCCACCAGCAGTCCGCCGGCAAGGCGAAGACTCTGCGCCCAGTAGAGAAAACTCACGATGACCACCATGCCCAGATCATCCGCTGCACGGACAATCCGGTCCATGCGATCGGCATATGCCGCATCCAGAGTTTTGCCATCCAGTCCAAAAGGATTGTTGTCGATCTCGCGCACATCCACACAGCCTACCGGCCAGCCACCTTGAAAACCGACGGTGATGGCGCGCAGGCCATATGCGTACCACTCGGGCAAAGCGGCGATCAGCGCATCCGTATTGGCATCCGGGCTGAAGACGCGGGTTCCGAAAAGGTTGAAGCGGCTGCGATCGGTTTTGTCATCGAATACGCCCTGGATGACCCGCTGGTTCCACAGCAATCCCAACGTTTTCGGATTGACGCCGGGAATCTCGCTGTATGTCGGGTTGCCGTTGATGCAGATTTGTGTTCCTGCTGCGCTGACTGTCGTCTTCATGGGAGTTTTCCTCCTTCTCGGTTTTCTGCCCGTATCCAAGCTGTTCGATCCTGAGCTGTTCGATCCGGTTTTGTCACATTTCCCGGACTCAGTTCAGTTCATCCAGTGCCTTCCCGAAGCTGTCGGCAAAATGGTCCAGAAAATAGCGGACTTCCGGCATATCCTTTCCATCAGGCCCGCACATTTCCAGCAAGCGGTTGTGAATGGAGATTCCGGCTTTTTGGAATTCCCGGTTTCCGTTTTTTCCCTCTTCGACGCATTTCAGCCAGGCGGACAGCCGATCGGCCGCTTTCAGAATAGCGGCTTCCTCCCCCTGCGCATGAAACCCCATGATCTCCCGGTATTCATCCTGCAGCACATCCGGAAGCATGGCGAGAATCCGGTCCCGTGCGACCTGCTCGAGATCATGATAGGCCGAGCTGATTTGCGGGCTGAAGTATTTGACGGGTGTGGGCAGGTCTCCCGTCAGGGTTTCCGTCGCGTCATGATAAATCGCAAGCAGCGCGATGCGTTCCGCATTCAGGTTCCCGCCATACAGCCGGTTCCGGACGACGGCAAGCGCATGCGCCAGCATGGCCACCTGAAAACTATGTTCCTGAACGTTTTCAGGAATGGTGTTGCGCATGAGGCCCCACCGATTGATTTGGCGCATGCGGGAAAGAAAGGCAAAGAAACTATATTGTTCCGGCAGTTCCATAACGCCTCCCCGATGATTGGACAAGCAACCCGGCAACCCGTTCATCAACCTCATGAAGCGGGACCTGCATCCGGATTTCTTTATCCCTGGTCCCGATTTCCAACTCTCCCTTGTCCAGATTCCTCTTGCTGATGACGATGCGGATCGGAACACCCAGCAAATCCGCATCCGCAAATTGAATGCCCGCGGCTGCCCCGCGGTCGTCGAGGATC
>JANYKF010000381.1 GCA_025361665.1 Clostridiaceae bacterium | reverse complement strand
ATACAAAAAATCCATTGAAATATATCGCAGGCAGGGCTTTATGGCGCTAGTGAGGAAAATATTCAAAGTTGTCCTTAAAAAGTGATGCTCAAGTAAATGACAGTATTGCAATACGGACCGTTGAATGGATGGATCGTGCTTACGCAGGATAAATCAATTTGCCTGGAGGAGTATTTCAGTGAAGTACAAACCACATGACAAAAGTCCCGGAATAAGCAAGAATCGTTACCTGTTTTTATTCTTGTCTTTTTTCACGGCATTGGTTTGTTACAACCTCTATAAGTACCCTGTCTGGAAAGGCGTATGCATTGGAGATGCAGCCTACTATTGGTATGCGGGAGATGCATTCATTCATGACAATACATTTTCCATCTACCATTATTTCGATAATTGGCCATATATCGGATGGAATTTTACCACATTCAGGGGATACCTGGTTCCGGTCATCACACTTGGAATCAGAACGGCCGCCAACATTTTGGGCGTACATCACTATTTGATTTATCTATTCATTTCATCAATGATATATGCATTTGCATTTTCAACACTATTTCCAAAATTGTATGAGCTTATATCAAACAGAAAAAGCACTGTTGCCCAGGATTGCATTTTGTTCATGCTGTTCTATATTGGCTGGAGAGGGTATTTCTTTTATTTGCTCCTGGATATATATAGCTTGATTGCATCCATTGCGATTTTATATTATGTTATTTTATCCTATAGAAAACGTGGCCTGCTGACGAAAACACAGTACTTCATTTGGGGATTACTGTTGTCACTGGATATGCAGCTAAGGCCGAACGCAATATTGCTTGTATACCTGAGTCTGGTTTTTATGGCCATCAACATCGGAAATCGACATAAAGACAGTAACGAGCATATTGATTTGCAGGCGATTACAAGGTACATTGCGATGATTGTGCCCTTCATCATGGGTATTGTGCTTATTGAAATACCTCAAATACTGATTTTTTTCGATTCAGGTGCCGGATTTCATTTATTTCCCTATGATACCGGAAACGGCCTGGTGCTAAACAGCGTACAGCTGAACATCGAGACCATCACTCTATATCCCTATACAATTGTTGACGACAGCGGAATCCGTGTGCTGAATGATTTCTTCGGACATGTGAATCCGATGACTCCGGAAAACATACTTCAGAATTTCAAATTCAAGTCGATGTTTGAAGTAATGTCGTTATGGTTCCAATTTCCGTTGGAAATGATGAAAAACTATATTTTTAAGGGATTTACCGGGATGGATGTCAGATTCTCCAATCCCTACCCTACCTGGATTGGCGATATTACGAAATCTGAAGTTGTGTTCAGCATGATTTTCACCTATTCAGTCAATTATGTCGCGGTATATTCCTTGTATGATTTAATAAGGAAACGCAAAACAAACAGACATGAATGGATCCTATTTGCTTTTCTGCTTTTTCAGAGCCTGATTCAGGCGTTGCTGCACGTGGAATGGAGATACTTTTTACCAGGATATTTTCTGAGTTACTTTATTTCGGCGTATTATTTTCCTTCCGTTCTAAAAGACATGAAAACAGGGAAGAAAAGCTTGGCGCGAAAACACGGGGAAAAAAGGTTGGCACAAAATACTGGCAAGAATAAGTTGGCATTGAATACCGAAAAGAAAAGGTTAGCACTAAATACCAGGGTGAAAAGCCTGGCTTTCATGGGTGCATATATACTATTCATCACAATAAGTGTTATTATCGGAAGCACAATGACACATGCGCTGCTTGCATTGGGGGTCCAATAAATTTATCCAGTAAACCCGTTCATTTCCGATGGTTGGCGGAGGATAAATTTAGCATTCAAAATTAATGAGGGGAATGATGTAACCGGTTTTGCCATTTCCACCAGTAGTGCACCCATGATTTCAGATTAACCCACATCAGCGAAATCTTCCGATGCTGGTCCCGCTGCCATTCGTGAACAATCTGGACACATGGAAAGAAAACAGTTCTTGATACTTCATTGACGCGGCGTGTGATATCGGCATCCTCCAGATAAAGGAAGTATTTCTGGTCAAAACCATGGATCTGGAGGAAGACTTCCGTTCGGAAAAACATGAAGCATCCGGTGGCATATTCCACATCGAAGACATGGTCATAGCCTGTTTCCCGCATTTCAAACCAGTCCTGCCTCTTGCGGAAAGTTCCCTTCAGGAACAGCCGCAGAAAAAGGTCGCGAAAGGTTGGATGATGTTTGCAAAGGTATTGCAGCCGGCCATCCGGGAAAACGATTTTCGGTGTGAGCATGCCCACGTCCGGATTGGTGTTCATGAAGCGGGCCATTTCCAGCAGGGCACCACAGGGGATAACAATGTCCGGGTTGACAACAACGTGATATTGGCTCTTCATGAGAGGAACAGCCCGATTGTGCCCGGTGCCGAAACCCCGGTTTGTTTTTTGTGGCAACCACTCAATGAGGCCCGGGTATAAGGCTTGTGCCGTTCGAACAGCCATTGCGGTGTTGTCAGTGGATGCATTGTCAACGATGATGATGCGGAAATCCGGCAGATCCCCTTCCCCTTCGTCGAGGGGGGTCATGCCGTCGATGATGCTGTCGATCAGCTTGCGGATCTGCGATTCATTGTTATATGTGACGATGGATAATGTGAGATCCGGCATGATGTCCTCCGGGATGCGTGTGATGGGAACCTTATGAAACGACGGTAATGACGAACAAAAACGAACCCCACCACGATGGGCATTCCCACGTGGCACAGACTACGATATGATAGGTGGACAAGTTTCATCATACAGTACGGGAAGGACTTTTGGAAGAGGGGAGAACCGATGCCGGGAGAAACGGTTGCCATCATGTTGTCCACTTGGAATGGAGAACGATTCCTGACAGAACAACTGGGGAGCCTTCTTGCGCAGGAAGGAGATTTCACTCTGAAACTGGAAATCCGCGATGACGGATCCACCGATGGTACCGTTCCCTTATTGAAAGGCTTTTGTGACCGGTTGTCCGAAAGAACACGGGCAAACGGCCTGTGTGCTTCATTGGGCGGTCCTTCCAGGCTGGTGGATGCATCGTTTGCCCAAGGCGGTAATCTTGGTTTTGTGGGCAGTTATTTTGAACTGCTGCGCCAATCGGCAGAGAATGCGGACTGGTATGCCTTTTGTGATCAGGATGATGTCTGGCAACCGGACAAATTACAGCGTGCCATTCATCTTTTGAAACAGGCGGAGCATGGTTCAACTGACTCGAATGCGGAACACGATGGAACCGGAATCCCACTTTTATATGCCTCACGGCTTCAAATGACGGATGCGGTCCTTCGGCCCATCGGCTACACCGCGAGAGTCCAGTTGACGCCTTCCTTTCAAAATGCACTTGTGGAAAACATCGTGACCGGCGCTACGATTGTGATGAACCGGGTTGCCCGCAACCTTTTGTTGGCAGGCATTGCACAGATGGCGGTTCCAGGAGAGGAAAACCTAGTGCCTGTGAATAAAGACACATTCACACAAGATTCCATGCCTGAAAAAGACCCCCTATCTCAAAAAGGCTTCTTATCTGTAAAAGGCTGCCCATCCATCCAGGATGTCCTTCTTCACGACTGGTGGTGCTATCTGGTGATTTCCGCTTTTGGCAGGGTCCTGCATGATCCTGAAAGCCGAATCCTGTACAGACAGCATGGAGGAAACACAATCGGACAGCAGCGGGGATTCCTGGCACGCCAAAAAGTCAGGATTAAGCGGATTGTCCATCAGGGAAATGTTCGCGGCGTTACCAGACAGGTCCAACTGTTTTCCAACCTGTATGCAGAGCGGCTGCCACAGCGCCCACGGCATGTGCTGACCCGTTTTCTGGCTCGTGATGAAAGCCTGTGGAAACGCATTGCATACGTAATCCGACCGGATGTGCAGAGACAGACCTGGTATGACAATGTGATTTTGCGCGTGCTTATGCTTTTTGGGAATATATGAATGGAGGATGACGGCCCCCTCCATCAACGAACTAGGGGTTTTCCTTCAAAAACCTTTCCACCGCAGCCCGGACCGGCATCGCGGACTGGGCGCCGAACGCTGTTGTCGAGAGCGCTGCAACCGCGTTGGCAAAGCGCACGCTTTCCAAAACGGTCTTCCCTTCAGACAAAGCCAATGCAAAACCGGCATTAAAGGAATCGCCCGCGGCTGTCGGATCAACGGCATCGACCGTGAAGCCGGGAACCTTCCAAAAATCGGTGCCGGTGACGATGTAGGCCCCTTTGCGCCCCGCCTTTGCGATAATGTTCCGCGCACCGCGTGCGATCAATATTCTGGAAGCCTTCAGAAATTCATCCTCTTCCGCTACGGGAATACCTGCCAGCGAGGACAATTCCACTTCGTTCGGGGTGATAAAATCTGCTCCCGTCAGCATTTCGTCCGGCAGGGCAGTGGCGGGAGCGGGGTCCAGAATCAACAGCCTGTCCGAGCCCTTATGATTACCTGAATTTACCAGTCCGTCCGCACCCTTCAGCCGGTTCATCGCATGAAGATTCGTCTCCATGGGTATCTCCAGTTGAAGCAATACAACGTCGCAAGCCGATATGGCATCCCAGTTCCGGTCAATCCAGGCCTTGTCGACCAATGCATTCGTGCCGGGATAGATGAAGAGGATATTATCCCTGTTGCCATCCACCGCCACAAAAGCAGCACCGGGAAAAGCACCGGCAACCACTTCCACCGCTTCGCAAGACACGCCGTTTCGCTTCAGCACCTCAACATATTCGGGCCCGAAGAATTTATCCCCCAGTTTTCCTACCATCATGACGTCGGCTCCGAGACGTCCCAGTGCAACGGCCTGATTGGCTCCTTTTCCGCCGCCAATCTGCAGATCGAATGTCTTGACTGAAATGCTTTCGCCGGTCTTGGGAAAGCGCTCAACGGCTGACATGATATCAATGTTGAAACTGCCGATCACACACATTTTGCCCATCATCATCCTCCTGAGAATCACACGGTTATCAGTTCCATGGCACTGCGAAATGTGCCCGCATGACCGCCACGGCGCTTAGGAACCCTCCTGCGTGAGGCACCCAATCTTCATCCGTGAAGAGCCATGGACCATCGTTTCCCCGGGTGGGCGGAACCTGCAGGGTGAATTGCGGATTGGTTGCAAATCCGTTCACGATGGTTCCGCGGATGTCCGACCACCCTCCGGCGCAACGGTGCCCGACTCCGATAATCTGGCCGTATGGCAGCGCCACCCCTTCTGGAATGGTTTCGCGCCATACGACGCTGCCGGCCATGGATTCCACCGTTACGCCGGCATGGAGGCCGCATATCCATTGCAGGTTGCCAACTGCCGCGTTATATAGCGCGGGCTGACTGGCAAAGGCAGCCAATCGAACCGCCATGGAGGAGAAATAACCATAAGTCACATTCGTCCCGTGCCATGGCCCGCAGAAATCCAGCAGCCCTTCATCCCCGAACACACCCTGCGGCAGCAGTCCAAACGGATTGGCGCTGCATGCAGGCACAGCAAAATGTTCCGCAAAATCACATACCGCCTTGCGGATGCGGGGTGTTTTCGTGTTGTCGAAAAAACGCTGGCACATTTCCATGAGAGGCAACACATTGAATGCCATCACAGTTCCGGTATCGTGACCGACATGATGGTGCGTGTTCGCCTTTTCGCTGTGCGGTGTGCTGGCGAATTCTCTGAAATGGCCCCAGTATCCGGATTCCGCCTGCTCAAGGCCGATCTGCCGATCCAAAATTTGTTCCGAAAGGGAAAACAGCTGCGCCTTCACTTCCACCATGCCCGATGAATACAGTTGGAGACCCGCCCACAAGGCCATCGACAGATCCCGCGTCATGAAGCCTTCCGGGCTGAATGATTCGGGCAGGCCGCGGTTCATGCCGGAGAAGCCGCCCTCCCCATAGGGATCCATAGCAAGGAACCTGACGAAACCGGACTTGGCCCGGCGAAGCCAGTCCGACGACTCCTCGGGCCACCAGTCAAAGAGCAGGCGGGATGCATAGCCTAACGCCATCGAGGCGGAGGCGACATCTCCGGGCAATACGATGGCGTGATTCGGTATTTCATGTGCGATGGCACCTTCGGGATATCCGGCGCTTCTTGCCTTGTCCATCAGCAGGCAAAGGAATCTGCATCCGGTCCTGATGATCTCTCCGAGCCTCTTTTGCTGGTCTGTCCCCATGAATTCAAACCCGAAATGCAAAAGGTCGCAAAGGCCTATCAGGGCGAAAGTGTGGGATCCGCATTCCCGCCAGTCGCTGCCGCAATCTTTCCATCCGCTGCCATGGCGCGCCTTTTTCGCACGTTCTTCAAATTGCGTGAATGCCACTGCTTCCACAGTCTGGTTCCATACCTGGTTTTCTGATATGGGGAACGGGTCACTCCTGGTCACTTCCTGACCATTTCGGGAAACATGAAGAACGTACGTCCCTTCCCGGTACAAACCGGTAAAATCAGCCGTCCACCAAACGGAACCCCATTTTTCGCCCCAGCTCAACACCTCTCCCTCAAAGTAGATTTTGCTGTTGTAGACATCCCGTGCATCAAAACGGCACCCGTCCATCCATGCCGGGTCTGTGGAGCGCAGGACGGCCTGTTTGAAACGACCTGCGTCATAACCTACCTGCGACACCATGAAGCCCTGAGTTTGTTTGGGTTTGAACGATACGGCATCCATGTTTCCGTTCCTTTCATGGCCTCCCCCGAATTGCATCCGATAACCGGATATGCAGCATGTTTCAATGGGTCAAGGGACGGTCTGTAAAAAGGATACCACATTTTCCCTGATCTCGCATGGCACAAGGTGATTCAAGTGTTGCCATTGTGGGAATGTTGACAAGTGAAGGAGGGATGAGGATGACAATACCTGTTTTTCTTGGGCTTCCCTTGCATATTTGGGGTGGGATACTGATTTTTCTGCTAATCCTCCTTCAGGTCGCAGGAGGAATGAAATTCATAAAAATACCGTTCATCTGGCACAAAAGAGTCGCGCTGCTGATTGTTTTTCTTGGGTTGCTTCATGCGGCAGCAGGAATGGCTCTATGGTTTGGGTGGACATACATCAAATGATCCGATTGTTTTCTTCCGGGAAATCGTGAGATGTCATTCCGCCACCGGTCTGTAAAGCAATTTTTAGGAAAGGGAGAAAAAATGATGAACAGAAAAGTGTTTTTCAATCTTACCATCTTACTGATATTGGGATTGATTCTGGCCTTTTCTGCTTGCGGCATGGCTCCAGGGAATAAGACCGGCACCATTGCCCCATCTGTTTCGGCGAGTGCCGTTGCTGCCGTATCCGAAAGCACCGTTGCCGCAACAGCGGTCACGCCGCTTCAAGGCAATACTGTGAATATCAAGGGTTTTCAATTTGATCCGGAAACCGTCGAGATCAAAAAAGGCGACAAGGTTATCTGGAAAAATGAAGACTCGGCTATCCATACGGTCACTTTTGATACTTTTGACAGTGGCAGTATGAAACAAGGCGACACATTCGAACATGCATTCGACACCGCGGGGTCTTTTTCCTATTATTGCGGCAACCATCCTTCCATGAAAGGGACTGTCAAGGTGAACTGATGATTTCAAATGGTCCGAATCTCGTGATTTGGTGTGTTGAAGGCACAAAATGTGCCTTCAACATGCAGGATGTCAGAGACATCCTGCATAAAAACTCACAAAAGTGAGTTTTTACACCAGAATCAATTATCATGGGCAATCTGAAATGTTGGGTGAAAATGCGGATGATGCAGGTAAGGACGATGAGCGAAAGACTGTCCGCTATCTGGAATCCCATCCGTTCATTTCGAGTTCATCCCGGCCGTGAAAACAGCTGATGTGCGCTGGTTGGTTTCTCTGGAATTATCATCGCCGGAATGCCTTTCACTGCCAGGTGTCGCTGGGCACTGAAAAGTGGTTCGAACTTTCGTTCATCAATATTGCTGAAAACGTCTCTGCAAAATGGTACAGCCCATGATTTTGCGAGACGTTTCCTGCTTCGTTCGGACATCAGGTTATCGGCACCAAGAAATGAGGATTGAGTATGCTCAACATGCTCACGAAACATGGTACACTTCACGCACATAGCTTACATAACTATTACACATTGCTTCATGACCAATTGCTACTGTTTATGCAGTTTTCAAGGAACATTTTTGAGTTATTACACTGCAATCAAACATGATTCTCGTGCAAAAAGTCGATTTTCGACTTTTTCATGCAAGTTGCATTTTGCAACTTGCATGCATCCGGCGCAAATGCCGCCAGATGGCACCGAATCACGTGATTTGGTGTGTTGAAGGCACAAAATGTGCCTTCAACATGCAGGATGTCAGAGACATCCTGCATAAAAACTCACAAAAGTGAGTTTTTACACCAGAATCATAATTGAAACGTGCTTTCAAGTCACGGTTCTGCGAGGAGACAAATGGCACGCCATTAAAGTGAGGCAGATCCCGAAAGACAATCTCCAGTTGATTCATCTCCTGGAGTGTTACGTCACCCAGATCAAACGTGTGCGGCACATACCCATTGGCAAAAGAGCCGACCTGAGTTTGGGTCAGGAATACGAGGCCATATCCGTCAAGACCCAGACAGCGCAAAATCCTGGATTTCCCCTCAAGGACCTGACGCGGAATCTCAACGGCAAATATCCAATCCCGATGCTCCACCCACTCGCAGGTGCGTGAATCGAGCTTCATCTATCCCGTATATTTTAGAGTAAAAGTTCGGGCCACCCACTCGCAGGTGCGTGAATCGAGCTTCCGTGTAAACGCCCGTTTCGCTGAACCAGTTATGGGTCCACCCACTCGCAGGAGCGTGAATCGAGCTTCCTGTTCCAGTCAGGAAGGATGCCTGCCGTCAACAACGCCTGCTGAACGGAACCCGGCACTTTGGCAGGTACCTGGGGTATCTCGGGCAGGCTGTGGATTGCCTGCTCCAGAGTCCGCCCCATCGTCCAGGATGTTGGAGAGTATCCGGTCAAAGTCCATGAATATGTACTAAGGTCCAGTATGATGACGCCTCCGCTTCGGATTCGAAGAAGGTGAAAAGTACGGCAACTCGGGATCATGATTTGACCGCCTCCGGCTCATCCCGGCAGCGCCTTCCTGTATTGCGTCGGCGACATGCCGTATTCCTTGCGGCAAGTTTTGGAAAACTGAGCCGGATCGTCATATCCGACGGAACGTGCGATATCGGCAACGGACAGCTGCGGATTGCGCATCAGGTATGCGGCCCGCTCCATGCGCAGCGCGATGAGGTGGGCTTGCGGGGATTTGCCCGTCTGCTTGTGGATGAGCGTCGACAGGTAGCTCCTGTCAAGCCCCAGTGCGTGAGCCATATCGCTGATTCCGAATGCGTCGGGATAATGCATGGCCATGTATTCCATGGCTTTTTTCACGTGGCGGTCCCTATCCGATGCGATGCCGCGCACAGGCACGGATACGCGGCACAGGGCCGTCAGCCGTGAAAGGAACAGGTACAGGAGGCCGGTCAGTATCAGGTCGCCGGGAGACGTCATCATGCCGGAGCTTTCCTGCCTGGCTGCCGCAACCAGGTCCCCGAGCATCACGGACAGCTGTTCATCCCGGTCGTGCCGGAAAATCGGCGTTTCCGCGCAGAACCCCGCTTTTTCCAGCACCGGCGCGGCTCGCAGGCCATGAAAGCCCACCCAGGAATAGGTCCACGGATCCACGGCATCCGCCTGCCAGGAAGCCAGCACGTCCGGAGGGAGCACGAAGCCATCACCTGCGCCCAATGGCCATGTGCGCCCATCCAAAGTGAAGGTGCCGCAGCCATCCCGGATAACGTGTACCAGATAGTGATCCCGTACGCCCGGGCCCCAGGCGAAACCGGGTGTGCAGGATTCCATCCCGCATCGGTACACATTGAGGTCCGTGTTGTCTTTTCTCCGTATGTAGTGCTTTTCCAGCATATCACAAGCCTTTCGGCAGGTTTCCCCGCCATTGAAGGGTAAACTTTGATTCTGGTGTAAAAACTCACTTTTGTGAGTTTTTATGCAGGATGTCTCTGACATCCTGCATGTTGAAGGCACATTTTGTGCCTTCAACACACCGAATCACGTGATTTGGTGCCATCCGGCGGCATTTGCCGCCGGATGCATGCAAGTTGCAAAATGCAACTTGCATGAAAAAGTCGAAAATCGACTTTTTGCACGAGAATCAACTTTATATGCTTCGCGG
>JANYKF010000379.1 GCA_025361665.1 Clostridiaceae bacterium | reverse complement strand
TATCGGCATGGAGTTCACGGAGGAAGAAAAAACAGCCCTCGCCGAAGACGTCAAGAAATCCGGCGCCATGATCATCAAGAACAAAGGGGCCACTTATTATGCCATCGCCATCGCCGTCAACACGATCGTGGAAACGCTCGTGAAAAACCAGAACACCATCCGCACCGTCTCCAGCATCATGACCGGCACCTATGGCCTGTATGATGTGGCCCTTTCCGTTCCCAGCATCATCAACGGACAAGGCGTTCAGCAGGTCATCGAATTCCCGCTTTCCCCCAGTGAAATCACCGCCATGCAGTATTCGGCGGAACAGCTCAGACTCATCATCAGGGAAGTCGAAAACATGTAGCCCCGGAAAGCGGGCAGGCGCCAAAGAGTGGCACAATCATCAAGTGGAGGATATGAACATGACCATTGCCGAAAGATCCGTCAAGGCACATGAAGAATGGGCCGGAAAAATCGAAGTCATCAGCCGCTGCCCCGTCAACAACCGGGATGACCTGTCCGTCGCGTATACGCCCGGCGTGGCGCAGCCCTGCCTGGATATCCAGAAGGACATCAACCTCTCCTATACGCTGACACGCCGCCACAACCTCGTGGCTGTCGTTACGGACGGCACGGCGGTCCTGGGTCTCGGAGACATTGGCCCGGAAGCCGGCATGCCGGTCATGGAGGGCAAATGCGTCCTCTTCAAGGTGTTCGGGGATGTCGATGCCTTTCCGCTCTGCATCCGTTCAAAAAGTGTCGAAGATATCGTAAAAACCGTGCAGCTCCTCGCCGGAAGTTTCGGAGGCATCAACCTCGAGGACATTTCGGCCCCGCGCTGTTTCGAAATCGAACGTCAGCTGAAGGCCACCTGCGATATCCCGATTTTTCATGACGACCAGCACGGCACCGCCGTCGTCACCCTGGCTGCCATGGTGAATGCACTCAAACTCACAAAGAAGGAAATCGGTGAAATCGAAGTCGTCGTCAACGGTTCCGGCGCGGCCGGCATCGCCGTTACACGCCTGCTGATGGCCATGGGCATGAAAAAGGTCATCCTCTGCGACACCAAAGGCGCCATCTACAAGGGCCGCGACAGCCTCAACGGCGAAAAGGCCCTCATGGCCGAAATCTCCAACCTTCACATGAAGAAGGGACTGCTGGGAGATGTCATCGCGGGCGCGGATGTGTTCATCGGCCTGTCCGCTCCCGGCACCGTCACACAGGATATGGTCCGGAGCATGGCTCCGAGCCCGATCATCTTCGCCATGGCAAACCCGACGCCCGAAATCATGCCCGACCTGGCCCTGGCCGCCGGCGCGGGTGTAGTGGGCACCGGCCGTTCGGACTTTCCCAACCAGATCAACAATGTGCTCGCATTCCCGGGTATCTTCCGCGGCGCCCTGGATGTGCGGGCAAGCGACATCAATGACGAGATGAAGATTGCCGCGGCCTATGCCATTGCGAACCTCATTGACGAAAGCGAGCTCCGTCCTGACTACGTCATCCCGGCCCCGTTCGACAAAAGAGTCGGTCCGGCCGTCGCCAAGGCCGTCGCCGAAGCGGCCATCGCGACGGGTGTCAACCGAATCTAGGGAATTGGAAATCCGGCACGATTGCAGATAAAGGATTCTGACACTCAGGAGCCCATCGCATCAGAAACGCGATGGGCTCCTTTTCCATTTTGCGATTTCCCAGAACATGCCTGCCGCTGTCCCATCGGGCTATCGCCCTTTCAGGAACAGATCCGCCTGCCGCTGCATCTCCAGCCTCACGTCCCCGATGCCGGCCTTCACGAAAGCGTCCAGCAAAGTCTGCATGTCGGTTGAAACCGTATCCGACACTCCGGCCAGGAGAAACCGTCCCTCCGTATTCATGGCGGTCTGCAGGGCGGTCAGCTGAACGGCGACCGGTGTCGGATCGAATTGAAAGGCCGCCAGTTCCGCTTCCACAACCCGATCCTTCTCGGCTGTCCACTTGTCGAACAGTTCCTTCAGATACCAGCCGTTGACAGAGGGTGCCATCATCAGGGCGCGGTTTTCCCAGGCCCACGTCCCGGCTCCGTTGAACGGATATTTCGCCGCTCCCGCGCCCGGGATGTAGGCATCGCCCGAACCAGCCTCTCGGTGTGTTCCGGGCAGCCCGGCCACGGTAAGGTCCTGAAGCGTCTTGTTGCCATAGAGCAAGTCAAGTGCCATCAGGAATCGCTTCGGTTCAGCAGCGCCGACCGGAATCGCCATACCCTGCCGGTTCAAGGGCTGTTTCAGGCGTTTCGCATCCGGGTTGAGCAGGCAGCGCTCCGGCCTCCATTCCGGATGATCGCGCATGGTGACGTCATAGGCCGCGCTGACGGTTTCAAGGTCTGCTAGCAGGCAGGCACTCTCGCCCTTGTTCCATTTTTCGACAGCAGGCGTCCGTTCATACAGGACATTTTCAGGAAGCGCACCCGCCATCGCGAGGCTGTGAAGCCGCAGCAGCACATCGGTGAAGGTTTTGTCCTCCAGCACGATTTTGATTTCCGCCTTTTTGTCGCCCGCCTTGTAGGCGAGAAACGGGAATTCGGCCATCAGCGCATCCATGCCGTACGGCTGAAACCACCTCAAATGAAGATAGGCTACAAGGCTGTTTCCATCGGCGTTCCACGGCACGATGCCGGAATCCGGCCCGCTCAATGCCTTCATATAGGCTTCCAGATCGTCCATCGTCCGAACTTCCGCCAATCCGTATTTGGCTCGCAGGTCGCCTCGGATCAAAACGGGCCAATCGTTCACCCAGAGGTTTCCGACTGCCGGAACCATGTACGCTTTCCCGGCCACTTCGCAATCCAGAAGCCCATTGGCGCTGTAGGCAGACAATCCTTCCGCCATTTTCGGAGCATACCGCGTCAGCATGTCCGTATCGACGGCCATCAGGAGGTTCTCTGCTGCGAGCTTTCCATAATTCGCCCAGGCAGAAACATAGAGGGCATCCGGCGGATTCGCTGCCGACAGGAGCGTTTCCATCTGGCCGGACCAAACCTGCCAGGGAATGTGCTTCAATTCAATGGTGGTATTGATTTCCTTCTTGAGCGTCTCATTCACGACAGCGAAAACGGCTTCCAGATCCTGTGGTTTTTCACCCGGAACCATCCAAATCTGATGGACAGGCTCCGTGGTGTCGAACACGACGATGGGCGGCGGCGGTGAAATCCCATCTTCCTCTCTGTCCGCACCTCCCGGCCCCGTACCGCATGAGGATGACAGGGCCACCGACAGGCACATCGCCAGGACGGGCAAAAAGCGGGACAACCGAGCCGGGTGCAGGCAGTTTCCAGAGGTGTTCACAGAATCACGCATGATGCTCCCCTTCCCCATCAGGGTGCGTATCCGAATCACGCATCAAGCAAACTTCCCCGTCAGGGTGCGTATCCGAATCACGCATCAAGTATCCTTCCCCATGAAGGTGAATGTCCGAATACTGTTCGAACTGGACTTCCTTTCTTTCATCCCTGAGCCTGAATTGCCAATATGTTCCCGCTTCATCGCAAATCTCGAAAAAATGACCCAAAGAAACAGGCAATGCGTCCATCAGGCTGATGGGAAATGAAATGTCAAGCGGGATGCCATCTGCCTGTCCGAGATAATGAAGACCCTCCCGACAAAGGCTCACATGTCCGGGGCCAAGTGGTACAAGCGGCTTTCCGGGATCCGTCGCTCGGTTGAGACAGGATACGCCGGCCTCGATCAAGAAGGCAGGATCGCGCATGGCCTCCGACATCGCATTCCGCTGCATCTCATACCAGTCGGGCACTTGCGGCCATTGGGCAACCGAGCCGGAAACACGACGAATCGTTCCCTCAGGCTCCATGATGGCAGAAGCACCACATATTTGGCAATTTATAGTCTTTCCGCGCCCCTTGATCGCTTCCCATTTCCCGCAGCATGGACACAGGTGCAGCAGCCGTTCGACATGATCAGCCGTGTGACGGCTCCTGAAACCGTTCCGGGTTTCACGGCACACCTTGTATTCGTCGAACCGAAGGGCATCCAACAGGCGTTCATGAATCTCCGCGACCGTCAGGACGGACAACTCGGCAGGCTCGAGAATTTTCCGGAATGTTACGGTCAGCGGCCATGGACGCGCATGATCCGCCCATCGGGGCCAAGCCAGGTAAGTGCCGGATATGCTGGCCGCCACAACCGGGAATCCCGTTTTCCTGACGAATTTGGCCATGGCCTCCGAGAAGCGGCTTCCCGTGCCATCCAATGAGCGGCGGCCTTCCGGGCAGACCATCAGCACGCGTCCGGCGGCAAGGGTTTTCATCATCAGGCGCAAGGACTGGATGTCTTTCTGGGTATGCGCTTTCGGGATGGCTCCGATTCGCCCGAGCAGGAAATTCAGAATGGGTACGCGAAAGAATGACTGGCTTGCCACATAATTCATGTGCAATGGGTTGACGCCGCGTGCAATCACAAAGGCATCGAGGGTGGAGGGGTGGTTGGCAATGAGGATGTAGGGCCTTTTGCATCCTTTGAGGCCGGATTTGTCATAGTTTGGTTTGAACCGGAGAAACCAGAACCAGAGAAATATCCGCACAAGAAGGATCAGCAGAAAAA
>JANYKF010000036.1 GCA_025361665.1 Clostridiaceae bacterium | reverse complement strand
TTGAGGTATAATGGAGAATATAAAAAAATAAAGATCCGGAAACACAGGTGATTGAAACACTCATTGATAAAGTGCTTCAGTTCAATCGGGTTTCGAAGAAGGGTTGAATGGATGAGCAGTAATCATAAAAAAATCAGTATCGGCCCGAAAAGGCTGACCATTGACGATATAGCCAAGATGACCGGCGTATCCCCGACTGCGGTTTCATTTGTTCTCAACGGAAAAGACGGGATTAGCACCGCCACGCGTGAAAAAGTGAATGAAGTCATCAAGGCTACGGGTTTCAGACCCAATGCTTCTTCAAGAAGGCTTTCCTTCCAGAAGAGTTTCAATATCGCCCTCATTTATCCATCCAGCGCATCGCCTTTTTCAGACCTCTATTATTATGAGATTTCCCGGGGCCTCACGGAAAGACTTTCGGAAGCGGACTATAATGTTGTCTTCACCCATTTGAAGTCTTCCGGGAAAAGCGATGTGCTTCCTCGGATCCTGCTGCAGCGGGATGCCGATGGCGCAATCCTGCTCCAGGACATGGACGCTTCCCTTCTATCCGAAATAGACGGCCTCGGCATCCCTTTCGTCATGATAGACATCCACACGCCGGACCGCACCCATACCCATGTCAGCGTGGACAGCGAGAAATCCATTTATGTGGCGGTGAAATACCTGATTGCCCATGGGCACACACGCATTGCCTTTTGCGGTTCGGACTGGCTGCCGAGTTATTACCTGCAATGCCTCACGGGATATCAGAATGCTTTGGCAGAGCACCATCTGCCCATCCAGCCCGCCTGGATACAAAAGGGTGCGAATGACAGGCAGGGAACGGAGGACTGCATCGACAACATCCTTTCGTGCGCCGAAAAACCCACGGCAGTCTGCTGCGTCGGAGACATCCACGCCATAGACGCAATCAATGCCGCGAAAGCAAGGGGACTATCCGTTCCGGCCGACTTGTCCTTCATCAGCATCGATGACATCCTGCTGAGCCGATACATCGATCCGCCGCTGACAACCGTGGGCTTCGACAAGCCCCGCATGGGACAGGTCGCCGCCGAATTGCTGCTGGAAAAAATGAACGGCGCTGCGGTGGAAAGCGTCATTGTCGTCAGTGACCAGATCATTGAACGGAAATCCGTGCAGACTTTGTTACAGGTTTCATCGTGACTGACGCGATGGCCGGGAGCGCACACTGACATGATTGAAAAAAAGCATTTCGACTACATCGGAGATGTTGCCCAAATTGGTGGCATGAAGCGCTATCAGCTGATGTCCGGAAAAGCGAAAGGCGTGGAGGCCATCGATGTCGACAACGGGTCAGCCCTGCTTTTCACGGTTCTGCCCGATCGGTGCCTGGACATCCATCGCTTATGCTTCAAAGGCATTCCTGTTTCATTTCTTTCCAAGACGGGAATCGTCGCTCCCGCCTATTATAATGACCACGGTGATGAATGGCTTCGGAGCTTTTCGGGTGGCTTTCTCACAACATGCGGCCTTTCCCAGGTCGGTGAGCCGTGCACGCAGGATGGGCATGACCTGGGTCTGCACGGGTCTATTTCCAACACACCCGCAGAACAGGTGAACCTGTTTTCCGACTGGGTTGCGGAGTCTTATACGCTACGCATCACGGGGCAAATCCGGCAAGCAAAAGTGCAATATGAAAACTTGCTTCTGAAGCGTTCCATCACAACGGTCCTGGGGAAAGATGAAATCATCCTGGAAGATGAAGTCATCAACCAGGGTGACAGGCCGGAGCCTTTCATGATCCTGTATCACATCAATTTCGGATATCCGTTCCTGAGTCCGGAAACCGACATTGTCATCCCATCAAAAAGGATATCCGGCTGGGACGCGCTTTCCGAAGTCAATCCCGACATGCATCTCCAAATCTGCGAACCTGTGCAGGAACCAGCCGAACTGACATGGTTCCATGAAATGACCCCGGATCGAGACGGAATGGCTCATTTCATGCTGGCGAACCGCAAGGAAAACCCGGATATCGCCGTACTGGCCCGGTATGATGGCCGGGTCCTCAACAATCTCGTCCAATGGCGATGCCTGCACAAGCACGAATATGTCATGGCAATGGAACCCTGCAACAACCAGGTGAAGGGCCAGGCATTCGAACGTTCTCATGGAGATTTGAGATGGATCGAGCCCGGCGAGCGTGTCACCCTTCGACTGCAGTTCAAATTCCTGTCCGAATCGTGCGCCATAATGGCCGAAAAGGCAGCTCTGATGCAGGAAAGAGGATGAAGATGAAGGCGATGATGATTGAGAAGCCCAATACCTGCCACCTTGTGGAGATTGACAAGCCGGTTCCGGAAGCGGGATGGGCGTTGATCCGGGTCAAGGCGGCGGCCGTCTGCGCGACGGATTTGGAGCTGATTGGCGGAAGCATCGGGAAACAATATCCCATCATTCCGGGACATGAGTGGAGCGGCATTGTCGAAGCGGTCGGATCCGCCAAAGATGAGGGCTGGGTTGGCAGGAGGGTCGTGGGCAGTAATGATGTCGTCTGCCTGACATGCACGGAATGCCGGTCCGGCAGATGGAGGAATTGCGATTCATTCCGGGAAATCGGCTTCAAGGCAAATGGAGCTTATGCTGAATGTCTTGTAGTCCCGGTCTATGCGCTCAGTGAGCTTCCCGAGTGCATTTCATTCGTACAGGGAGCCCTGATCGAGCCGCTTGCGGTCGCAATCGGGACGGCCGAAAAAGTGGACTTGAAGCTCGGAGAGACGGTTGTCATCATGGGTGCCGGTTCCATTGGGCTGAACATGCTCGCCGTTGCGAAGGCGGCAGGAGCCCGGCGGATCATCGTCACGGCGCTTTCCGAAAAAAGACTCGGATTTGCCAGGGAGATGGGTGCCTTCGCGACCTTCGCCATGGAGGGTCGAGACATTGCCAATCTCATTCATGATGCACTTGAGGGATATCCTGATGTGGTGATGGAAGCAACCGGTATCGAAGATTGCGTGCAGCTCGCATTCGCCATCGCCAGGAAAAACGGCAAGGTCGCCATCGCGGGGTTCGGAAGGGATGAGGATATCCGGATCCATATCGATGACATTCACATCAAGAACTTGAATGTTCACGGATCAGGTAATAATTGGAATTTAGTCAGCAAAGCCCTGAACCTCCTCAAGGACGGTATTCTGTCGACGGAAAAGATGGCGACACATTTCTTCAGGCTGGATGAGTATGAAAAGGCCCTGACGATGACGAAGACAAGGCCCGATGGCTTCATCAAGGCGGTTTTTCTCTTTTAGGGCATGCGGGTATATGGATATGAATGAGTCTGTCCTGGGAATCGATTTCGGCACCTCCTCGGTCAAAGTCATGTGCATGGCCCGCAAGGGAGATTCCCGCACGGTCACGCAGCCTTACGAAA
>JANYKF010000354.1 GCA_025361665.1 Clostridiaceae bacterium | reverse complement strand
GGGGCATCGAAATGAAAGGAAGGGCACATGGGGCTGGGACCCGGGTCTATTCCCGCCATCAGGAGGCTCGCTCCGGCTTGCGCCATAGGAATGGCGGCAGGCGTGTTTCTGGCCGGAAAACCATGGCCGGTGCTCGTTTGTGCCGGAATCCTCGTATCCGCCGCATTGACCTGGGGTGTGTTTCTTCACGCAAGGAAGGACCATTCCCGACTTTGGTGGATATTGCCGGCCATCCTGCTCCTGTTTGGATTTATTCGGCATGAATGGAACCTGGCGCAAATGAACGGACTCTTCGCACAGTGGTCGGAGAAGCCGGTCACAGTCGTTGGCCATCTCTCCGGTGAACCGATGCCAACCTCGTACGGTGCCATCATGACCGTCGCGGTCGATTCACTCGAGTCCGGCGGACGGACGGCGGCACCGAAAGGGCGCATCCGGGCTGTCCTGTATGGGACGGCCATCACCGGGCTTCCGCGATACGGGGACCTTGTCCGGATGTCGGGAACCCTCCGGCTTCCGGAAGGACGCAGAAATCCGGGCGGATTCGACATGGCCATGTATCTGGCCGCTCGCGGCGTCCAGGCGCAGATGGTGCTGGATGGCCCGCCGGAACGGCTTCCGGGAAACCGGGGCAGTTTTCTCATGAAATGGGGATTCACCCTGAAAGAGGGAGCCCTGGCCCAGCTGGACCGGTACCTGCCTCCGGGCACGGCGCCCGTGATGGCCGGCATGCTGCTGGGTGAAACCTCCGATCTCGATCCGGACCTGCAGGATGCCTTCCGTGCCGTCGGCCTTTCCCATGTGATGGCGGTGTCCGGCGCGAACATCGCATTTCTGCTTCTGCCGCTCATGTGGCTGTTCAAGCGGCTTGGCGTCAACAAACGATGGTCTTCCGCCGCCTCGCTGCCGCTGCTGTTCCTGTTCGTGCTGATGACCGGGTTTGGGGCTTCCATCGTCCGGGCCGCCGTCATGGCCACGCTGATGCTTGCGGGCGGCATCCTGTGGCGCAAAACCGACATGGCCGCCTCGCTTTCCTGCACCCTGGTCGTGATGCTTGCCGCGAACAGCGCCTGGCTGTTCGACGTCGGGTTCCAGCTGTCCGTCCTGGCCACGGCGGCCATCGGGCTTTTCTGCGAACCGCTTTCCGGAAGGCTTCCGGAACGCGTGCCCAAGACGCTCCGCGACACCCTGGCCGCAACGTTGTCCGCGCAGGCAGGCGTGATGCCTGTTCTGACAGGCACCTTCCATACCCTTTCGCTGCTGTCGGTTCCCGCAAACCTTGTGGTGGTACCCGTCACGGGTTTTCTGACACTCATGGGCGCCCTGCTGGTGCTGACCGGGTTCGTTCTTCCCTTGGCCGGCGCGGGAATCGGTCATCTGCTGGGATTCGTGATTACCCTCCTCATCCGCTTTGTGACCTGGACGGCATCCTTTCCCTGGTCGCAGATTCTCGTGACCTCACCACCGTTCGTGGCAGTTGTCCTATATGCGGCCTGGCTGTTGTGGCTGCGTTTCGGCCGCCAGTGGCTGCCGCTGGACACGCGCCGCCGCATCGTGCCGGCTGCCGGCATCATCAGCGTCCTGATCCTCGCCGCTGCGATGATCCCGGATCACCGCCTGCAGGTCATTGTGTCGGATGTCGGTCAAGGCGACGGCATGCTTGTCAAGACCCCTTCCGGAAAGAGCCTTGTCATTGACGGGGGCGGGTCCGCCACGGACACGGAAGGATCAAGGGCAGGAGAACGGATCATGCTGCCAATGCTCCTGGCGGAAGGTGTCTTGCGGCCGGATTTGCTGATTTCCACACACCCCCATGCCGACCATTTGCTGGGGCTGCAGGCAGTGGAGGAACTGGCCGGGGCCCAGGGCGTCGTTTTGTCTGCGGTCCCGGATGACGGAGCCTCTGACGGCCTGAAGGAAACGGCGCTGCGAAAGGGAATCCCGGTGCGGTATGTTTCCGCGGGCGATGTGATATGGTCGGAACCGGATCTCACGTTGCGCGTGCTGTCGCCGGAATCGGGCTGGAGTCCCGGCGAACCGGACCCCAACCAGACTTCCATGGTCCTGCGCCTGGAATACAGGGACTTTTCCATGCTGCTGATGGCGGACGCGGAAGAAGCGGCAGAGAGCCGGATGGCGCAGCGGGGTGTGCTGGAACCGGCCGATGTGGTGAAGATTGGCCACCATGGCGCCCGATTCGGCACGACATCCGCATTTTTGGACATTGTCCGTCCCAAGCTCGCCGTCATCAGCGTTGGCCGGAATCGCTACGGGCATCCGGCCCCTGAGACCCTCGAGCGAATCGGCGCGTCCGGTGCGGCCGTGCATGTGACCCGGAACGGCGGGGCCATGATGCTTCAGACAAATGGGGACTCCATTTTCTGGGAACCTTTCGTCAAGCCTGTCCATTCCATTTTTGACGGACTGTACCCTGTAAATGCGTTGTTCAAGTAACATAAACCACATGCACTATTCCCTTGTGATTCATGACGCGGCTACGATAATCCCGTATAATGGAATGGAGACGCAACGGCAAAAAGACGATCTCTGTCTGATGCAGGCATTTTCGTTCTTTTTTTGCATGCGGCAGGAAGACCGACAGGAACCGGAGGTAGATCCTTGGCTTACAGGGAAATCGGACGCGATGGCGTGGCCGATATGCGGCAACAGTTGAAAAGTGGCATTCCCGCGCCATGCCTGCTTCTCTATGGGGAGGAAAACTTCCTGATCGACCGATTCGTCCGGGATATCCGTGATTGCATTCTGAAGCCCGACATCCGGGATTTCAATGAGATCCTGCTCGAAGGGCGGGTGAAACCCGAAGCCATTGTCGAGGCATGCGAGACATACCCGGTGTTCACGGAGCGCAAACTGGTCATCGTCAGAAAAAGCGGGCTCTTCAAGGTCAACCGGAAAAAGGCGGCTCTGACAGCGGAAGCGGATGAACGGGATTTGGGAGAATCCAGTCAGGATGCCATGCAGGGATTGGAATCCGGGATGACTGTCCAGGAGCCGGAACCGGATGCCGAGAATCAGGAAAAGTACGACTGGAAACCGTTTTTTGATTCATTTCCAACCCACACGCTGCTTGTATTCGTGGAGGAGACAGTCAACAAGACACTTGGCCTCTTCAAGCTGATCGACCGATATGGCCTGGCGGCGGAAATGCCATTCCAGAAGCCGGATGTTCTCGGCAAATGGATTCAGAAGGGATTTGCAAAGTCGGGAAAGCAGATTTCCCCCTATGATGCGGACTATCTGGTGCATCGGGCGGAAGACGGCATGACGACGCTGCACCAGGAAATCGGCAAGGTCACCCTGTTCATGGGGGAGCGGACCCAGGTTTCCCGTGAGGATATCCAGGCGGTTGTCATTCCTTCGATCCGCAGCCGCGTTTTCGATTTGATGGATGCCGTCGCCGGAGGGGATTGCACGAAGGCGTTCATCATGCTGGATGAGATGATCCGCAAGCGCGAAGCGGAGCAGAAGATTTTCTACATGCTTGCGAGACAGGCCGGTCGGCTTCATCAGCTGAAGCGCATGGTTCCGGGACTTTCGGCGGATCGGAAGGCGGATCGGCTGGGGATGAACCCCTATGTCCTGTCAAGAATGGAAAAACTTGCAGGACGGCTGCCGAAGGCTTCTCTGAGCCGTTTCGTGAAGGGCTGCGCGGATATGGACATAGCCATTAAGAGCGGCCGGATCAAAACCCGGCTGGCGCTGGAACTGCTGATTGCCGGTTTGGCGGAAGGATGACCCGCATCGGGCATGAATTAACATTGTTTTAACAGAAGCTTGAACTTCTCCCAATAGGTGCGTGATACAATCGCCTCAATTATTCGGGTTTCGTGAAGATATGATGAAAACCAACATTCGCGTCGATGGTACCAAAAACCGTATCCGGTTCGGTTTGAAGGAGCAGGCATGCAGACGGGATCAGACAGAAAGGTGAAAATCGCCGTCCGTGGTTTGGATTTGTTCTACGGCGATTTTCAAGCGCTCAAGTCTATCGACATGGATGTGGCCGCCAATAAGGTGACGGCGCTCATCGGTCCGTCCGGCTGCGGAAAATCCACGTTCCTCAAGACGCTGAACCGGATGAACGACCTGGTTGAAAACGTCCGCATCACGGGCAGCGTCCAGCTTGACGGAGAGGAAATCTACAAGGATGTCGACGTGGTGGACCTGCGCAAGCGCGTCGGGATGGTTTTTCAAAAACCGAACCCCTTTCCGATGTCCATTTATGAAAATGTGGCCTACGGACCCAAAATTCATGGCATCCGTAAAAAGGCCGATCTGGATGAGATTGTGGAGCACAGCCTTCGGGCCGCCGCCCTGTGGGATGAAGTCTGCGACAGGCTTCACAAAAGCGCGCTTGGCATATCCGGCGGTCAGCAGCAGCGCCTCTGCATCGCCCGAACACTGGCGACCGAACCCGAAGTGCTCCTGATGGATGAGCCGACTTCGGCCCTGGATCCTATTTCCACCCTGAAAATAGAGGATTTGTGCGAATCCCTCAAGCAGGACTACACGATCCTCATTGTGACCCACAACATGCAACAGGCCGGGCGCATATCGGACAAGACGGCCTTTTTCCTGCTTGGGGATCTGGTGGAATTCGGGTCGACGGAACAAATATTCAACAAACCGAAGGAAATGAAAACCGAACGCTATATAACCGGGCGGTTTGGTTGAGCCAGATAGAGCCATTAGATTTGAAGAGAGGGAGGATTTGTGGTATGAGGAATCTTTTGGATAGGGAACTGCAGCAGCTGAACGGGGAAATCCTGCGGATGGGCGGCCTTGTGGAGGAATCCGTCGAGCAGACCATCATTGCGCTGCGCGAACTGGATGCGAATCTGGCTCAGTCCGTCATCGCCAAGGACGACCTGATTGACAGCATGGAGTCTAGAATCGAAAAGCACTGCCTGAACCTGTTCGCCCTGCAGCAGCCCCTGGCGGGGGATCTGCGGCTCATCGGCGCCAGCCTGAAGATGCTGACGGATCTGGAGCGCATCGCCGACCATGCCTCCGACATTGCGGAGCTTTCGCTGCGGCTTGTCGGGTCCCCGGCAGGCACAGTCCCGGCCGATGTCTTCGTGATGGCGGACAAGACCAGGAAAATGCTGCGCAGCAGTCTGGACGCCTTCATCCATCAGGATCTGGAGGCGGCCCGCCAGGTGTGCGATGATGATGACGAAGTGGATGACCTGTTCAATTCCCTGATTCTCGACCGGGTGAACGCGATTAAAGCTGATCCGAGGAAAGTGGAAGTGTCCATCGACATCATGTTCATCGTGAAGTATCTGGAACGGATGGGAGACCATGCCACCAACATCGCCGAATGGGTGACATACAATGTCACCGGCCAGCATGGGCACATGCAGCACCCCGAACAGCACCCGGAACGGGATCGCCTGATTGGTGAACCGGACTGAGGAGGATCCGCCGGTGGGTGAACCGGACTGAGGCGGATCCGCCGGTGGGTGACCTGGACTGAGGTGGATCAGCCGATGGGTGCCCTGGACTGAGGTGGATCAGCCGATGGGGGGAGTGATGGCTTTGAAACGGAATGTTTTTCTTGTTGAAGATGAAGCGCACATCCAGCAGCTGATTCAATACAATCTGGAAGCCAGCGGTTTCCTCGTGAGTGTTTTTGGCAGCGGGGAAGAATTGCTGCGGCAATGTGCGAGCGCAATCCCCGATCTGTTCATTCTTGATCTGATGCTGCCCGGCATCGACGGGCTGGAGATTTGCCGGAGGATCCGGCTCGATGGCCGGATGCGGCAAATCCCCGTCATCATGCTCACCGCACGCAGCGAAGAGTTCGACCGGGTCCTCGGGCTGGAACTCGGAGCGGACGACTATATCACCAAACCGTTCAGCGTGAGGGAGCTCGTTGCCCGGGTCAGGGCCATATTCCGCAGGACCGATGGCGCGCTGCCGGGAGAGGGGGAGATTGTCCGGGTTGGTGATATCGCACTGGATCCGGCCCGTCACGAGGCGTATAAGCAGGGAAACCGGCTTGAGCTGACCCTGAAGGAGTTCGAATTGCTGAAAATCCTGCTGCAGAACCGTGGACGCGTACTCACGCGGGATATGCTCCTTGAAAAAGTATGGGGATTCGATTATTATGGCGAAACACGCACGGTGGATGTCCATATCCGCTACCTGCGCCAGAAAATCGAAGACGACGATTCCAAGCCGCTCTACATCGAAACGGTGCGCGGAGTCGGTTACCGTTTCGTCTGAAAAAGATCACGGTTTGCCGGACTGCTTTTCTGCATTTGTGTTACAATGGGAAAGACAGATACTGAGCGGCACCGGCTTTTGCCGAAGCGGGGCACATGAGCGATATCATCTTGCAGGTTGGGGAATTTTTGGGATTGAATGGTCCTGTGGACATAATCAGGATGATTGTGGACATAGGGCTTGTTTCGTTTTTGGTTTACAAAGGCATCCAGCTGGTTCGGGAAACACGTGCCCTGCAATTGGTCAAAGGCATCCTTTTTATCCTGGTCGGCGCGAAACTTTCCCAACTGTTCGGTCTTTCCACGCTTGCCTTTTTATTCGAGGGCATGCTCCAACTGCTGGGATTTGGCCTGCTGGTCCTGTTTCAGCCCGAACTTCGCCGGGCTCTTGAAAAAATTGGGAGCACCGGGTTTCAGGATTTGTTTGTCAACCGGACCGGAGAGGATCTGATCCGCAACACGACGGCCATCGAAGCCATTGTCCGCACATGCCAGCGCCTGTCCGCCCAGTACGTGGGAGCCCTCATCGTAATCGAGCGGGATACGAAGCTGGGTGAAATCGTCAACACGGGTACTCAGATGGATTCACTCGTCTCTTCGGAGCTGCTTGAAAACCTCTTCACACCGAAAAGCCCGCTGCACGATGGTGCCGTGGTCATCCGGGACGCCCGGATCAAGGCCGCCGCGTGTTACCTTCCCCTGACGGAGAACAGCGGGCTCAGCCGGGAATTGGGAACCCGCCACCGTGCGGCCCTCGGCATCTCCGAGGTATCGGATGCCATCGCCCTGGTCGTTTCGGAGGAATCCGGCAAAATCTCCTATGCTCACAATGGCGGCTTAACGAGAAACCTGACCCCGGACATGCTCAGAAAAGCGCTGAACCGTTTCCTGGTAGACCGCGAGCAGGATCGGCGGCGATTCATGTTCCGAAAGGCGAACAAGCGTGATCAGGCTGACTGATGGTTTTCCTGAGCGTAATCCGAAAGGCGAACAAGCGTGAACAAGCTGATTGACGGTTTCTTTGAACACAAAAGCCTGGTGCGGGTGCTGTCGGTGCTGATGGCCGTCCTGATCTGGTTCATCGTGCTCGACAGCAACAATCCGATGGTTTCACGCACCTTGTCGGTCGCGATCGCGGGCAATCCGGAAGTGCTGGACGACAGCAACCTCCGGATCATCGGAAGCGGCGCGCCAACCACGGTCGACATCACCATCCGGGGACGGCGCAGCAAGGTCAACGCGGTTTCCTCAAACGATTTCAAGGTGAGTCTGGATTACAACCAGGTCAAAGCCTCCGGTCTGGTTACCCTTGACCTTGGGACGCCTGTCTATTCAGGTCAGAACCATATTCAAATCGTATCCATGAACCCCATGCAAACCCAGCTGAGGCTGGAGCGGATCACCGGTGTTGAATTCCTTGTCGTGGTCCGATGGGAAGGTGAATTGCCGAAAGATTACAAGGCGGTCAATCTGCGCATCGATCCCAGCACGGTCAAATTCGAGGACAAGGAGAGCCTGGTCAATAAGGTGGAGAGCGTAGTCGTGACCCTGAATGCGAAAGAACTCGACAATACGAGCAACCTCACCCGTCGTGTCCTTGTGCTGGACAGTACCGGGAAAGCAATACCCCAGTTCGACGGCAAGAGTTCGGTCAAGGTCAGTTTCGACATCGTGCACACGCTCCCCGTTTCCACCCGGATTTCGGGCGCGCCTGCCGCGGATTGGTTCGTCACCGGCTTTGGAACCGTGCCAAAGGAGGTCCTTGTACTCGGCAAATACACGGCGCTTTCCGCCTTGTCGGCCGTCCAGGCGGAGGATATCAATGTCGAGGGCAAGCAGGGTTCCTTTTCAGCCGATTTGAGCCTGAAGGTTCCGGAAGGTTTCACCCTGTACGGCATGAAGCCGCAGGTGGTGGCCGAGGTGCAGATGGAGAAACTGGCCGTGCGCGAGATGGCC
Organism: Clostridiaceae bacterium; assembly: GCA_025361665.1. Classification (GTDB taxonomy): domain Bacteria; phylum Bacillota; class Clostridia; order DSM-8532; family DSM-8532; genus JAEWSN01. The sequence goes on along the minus strand of JANYKF010000354.1, from coordinate 4,253 downwards.
GTCCCCGTGGAAGCCATCTCCATTGCAGGAATGGATCCGCTGAACAACCGCATCCTGCGCTTTTTGTCAACGGAAGTGGTGCTGCAGGTCAAGGGGAAGGCAAAGGAACTGGCGGCACTTGCGGCGAAAGACTTCCATCTTTCCGTGGATGCGACCGGCCTGGTGGAAGGTGAATATGTGCTCCCGGTCATCGTGCAGAGTCCGGAAGGGTTCCCGATGGTGGCTGAACCATCCGTCCGCGCTGTCGTGGAGGCTGTGCCGGTTGCCAGCCCGTCCGCCATCCCGTCCGCGCTTCCGGGCGAGTCTCCGGCGGCTCCCTCGCCAACGGCCGTTCCATGAATATGGGTCTTGGGAGCGGTGGCGGTTCGATGAATGGCAGTTCGATGAAGTTCAGTACCGCGATCGACGGTTCCATGAACAGCAGTTCCATGAATGTCAGTTCGATCCCCGATGTGCCAAAATGGTTGATCCGGGATGTTTCGGTGAGTCTGGACGATCTGGAACCGGAAAGCGAGCAGGGTTTGCTCCGCCGCCTGGCCGCCGGGCGGCTCGGGGTGCCGACCGATTCGATACGATCCCTTTCGATCCTGCGGGAATCCCTTGACGCGAGGAAAAAGAACGATTTGGCGATCGTCTATTCCCTGGTGGCCGAAACAGCGGCGAAACCGTCGAAAATCTCTGAATCCTATTTGTGGAATCCGCCAGTTTCTCCATCTTTTCCAATATTGCGGAAAAACGGATTTCCGGGATTGCGCCCGATTGTCGTGGGTGCCGGGCCATGCGGTCTCTTTTGCGCACTCATATTGGCTGAAGCAGGCCTTGCGCCCATCCTCCTCGAGCGTGGGCAGCCGGTGGACAAAAGACGGCAGGATGTGGCAGCCTTCTGGCGCACGGGCGTGCTGGATGCGGAGTCGAATGTCCAGTTCGGCGAGGGCGGTGCCGGAACTTTTTCCGATGGAAAACTGACGACGCGCATCCACGATCCCCGGTGCGTCCGGGTCCTGGAAACGCTGGCCGCCTGTGGTGCACCCGAAGACATCCTGTACCGCGCGAAGCCCCATATCGGCACGGATGGCCTTGTTCAGGCGATCACCGCCTTGCGGGCGCGTCTTCTTGATCTCGGGACGGAAATCCGCTTCGGCGCGAGGGTGGAAGGGCTGATCCTGCGAAAAGGCAAAGTATGCGGCGTAAAACTGCAGGACGGGTCAGAGTTGGATTCACCCGCAACAATTCTCGCCATTGGCCACAGTGCGCGAGACACCTTTGCGATGCTGCATGCCTGCGGCATTTCCATGGAACCGAAACCTTTCTCGGTCGGCGTGCGCATCGAGCACTCTCAGGCGGAAATCGACCGCGTGCAGTATGGCGGCAGGCGGCACTATAAACTGGGACCTTCCGAGTATCAGCTGTTTGAGCGTTTTTCAGACAGAACGGCCTATACCTTCTGCATGTGTCCCGGCGGGCAGGTGGTCGCCGCCGCCTCGGAAGCGGGCACGGTCGTCACGAACGGCATGAGCAGCCGGGCAAGGAACGGCGACAACGCAAACAGCGCTTTCGTGGTATCCGTCGGCCAGTCGGACGTTGGCACGCATCCTCTTGACGGCGTGGCCTTTCAGCGGAACCTGGAACAGGCTGCCTTCCGGCTGGGTGGCGGCACATATGCCGCCCCGATCCAGCGGCTCGCGGACTTCCTGGAGCGGCGGCAGGCATCGGTTCGACGGATGACGAGGGACTCGGGATCCGTCCGCTCCTCCTACACGGGAGAAGTTCGCCATGCGCGTCTTGATGCGGCACTTCCGCCTTTTGTCTATGAATGCATGCGGAATGCGGTTCCTGCCTTTGAACGCCGGATGCGCGGGTTCGCCGCTCCGGATGCGCTGCTGACCGGATTCGAGACCCGGACTTCCTCGCCGCTCCGGTTGCCGCGCGGCGTGGATTTCGCATCCGTCGGCGCTCCCGGACTGTATCCCGCGGGAGAAGGGGCCGGCCATGCGGGCGGCATCATGAGCGCGGCCGTCGACGGCATGCGTGTCGCAGAGGCTGTCATGACGGCATATGCCAATGGGGGGGAATGACACATGCGGAAGAGAATCATCCTGCTGTACATCTGCCTGGTATTTGTTGTCGCGACCCTGTTGTCCATCTTCACATATCGTTTTTCGACGAGGCTCTACAGGCAGGAAGTGGAGACCAGGTTGCTCAACGGTGCCGCGCTGATCGGAGATGCTGTTTCCCGTGAGGATCATCCCGACGAACCCGGCGGGCTGGATGCAAGGGCGGTGCAGTATGCGGATCTGCTGGCACTCGACGATGCGGCCGCCGATGGGCAGAGCCGGCTGCGTGTCACATTCATCCGGGATGACGGGGTGGTGCTGGGTGACTCGCAGGCGGATTCCCGAACGATGGACAACCATGCGAACCGTCCCGAAGTGGTCGATGCGCTGCGGCAGGGAACCGGCAGCAACGAAAGGGCATCGGCAACACTCGGTATTCCCTATGATTATCAGGCGCGCTATTTCGCCGGCAGCCACCTGGTCATTCGCCTTGCGCTGCCCCTCCATGCGCTGCAGGTCATCAAAGCCGGCATACTCCGTTCCGCGGCGCTCGGGGTTCTTGGCGGCATCCTCATCACCGGACTTCTGGCTTTTCTGTTTTCGCGATTTGTCACATCCCCTGTCGCCCGGTTGTCCCGCCAGTTGTCTTCCCTTGAAGGGACGGAATACCGGAAACGCCTGAAATCGCAGGATGGTGTGGAACTCGGCAGCCTGGCGGATAATGTGAACGTGATGGCCGAACGGCTGGAGCAGTCGATCTCCGCGCTGGATGATCTCAATGCGAAGGTGGACACCATCATCAACAGCCTGCAGAACGGATTGGTGGCCGCGGATCGGTCCATGAGGCTGATCATGGTCAACCCGGTCGCGTATGGCATGTTCGGCATGAAGGAGCTGTCCGGGGTGATAGGCCGCCCGGTGGTGGAAGTGTTCCGGAACCGATCGCTGCTGGATTTGCTGGAAACGTCCATGAAGACCAACCGGACGGTGAAACGTGAGATTGTCACGTATGAGGGCGGCAAACGCATTCTCGAAGTGATTGCCTGCCCAATCCTCCCGATGGACAGTGCGCAAGGCAACTCCGGAGCGCTTGCCCATGTCGCGGATGTGACGACCGTCCGAAAACTTGAGGAAATCCGTTCGGAATTCGTCTCCAATGTCACGCACGAACTCAAGACACCCCTTACTTCCATCCGCGGATTTGTCGAAACCCTTCGGTCCGGAGCCCTGCGGGACGAAGCTGTCGCGGACAAGTTCCTGGACATCATCGACATAGAGGCGGACCGCCTGTGCAGGTTGATCGACGATATCCTTTCCCTGTCAGAGATCGAGGGGATGAAGCAGGAGACGTCCCTATCGGAGTTCCTGCTCGCCCCGTTGGTGGAAGAAGTGACCGAGATGCTCTCGGCGGCCGCCCAGGATCGCCATGTCACGTTCCTCGTGACAGTCCCCGGGGATTTCCTGATGAAGGCGAACCGGAACCGCATCAAGCAGCTGCTGATCAACCTCATGGACAATGCCGTCAAATACAATCGGGACGGAGGATCCGTGACAATCCGGTCCGAGCATCTGAAGGGCGGGCGGACAGCGATCCGCGTCACGGATACGGGCATCGGCATTCCGGATGAATTCAGGGAACGCATCTTCGAACGCTTTTACCGGGTGGACAAAGGCCGTGCCCGTTCCCAGGGCGGCACGGGGCTCGGATTGTCCATCGTCAAGCACATTGCGCAATTGTATGGGGGCAATGTGACGGTGGACAGTGAAAGCGGAAAGGGAAGCACATTCATCGTCGAGATATGAAAGACATTTCAGGATAGAACAATGCCGGTTTGGCTGCCGATAGGCTGGAGGGAATTGGAATGGGCATATTGTTTGAACATGCCGTTGCGGTAACCGGCGAAGGGGGACCTGTCCTGCGGGATGCGCACCTGCTGGTGGAAAACGGACACATCACGGCACTGGGTGAAGGAAGGCTGGTTCCCGAACCGGGAAACCCGGACGGCCCCGAACGGACCGGCGGACACGAAGGGATCGGCGGGCACGAAGGGATCGGCGGGCACGAAGGGATCGGCGGGCACGAAGGGATCGGCGGACACGAAGGGATCGGCGGGCACGTAGGGATCGGCGGACACGAAGGGATCGGCGGGCACGAAAGAATCGATGCCTCCGGCCAGCTGCTCCTGCCGGCTTTTTTCA
>JANYKF010000338.1 GCA_025361665.1 Clostridiaceae bacterium | reverse complement strand
CACATACATGCCATCTGACAGATCGAGCTGCTCTTTGCACGGTTTTCCGCGTGACATGTCCAATTTCAGGCCCTTTGCCTTGAATGCGTCATATTCCGCCTGTACGGCGACCCGTTTTGAAAGGGCAAGTATGTGGATTCCACCATGCTCAAGGCGGCAGACGGAACCGATTGCCGCAATTACGGCACGGTGGACGGACTTCCGGAGGCAAGGGCGCTTTTCGCGTCCCTGTTCGGGATTCGGGTCGAGGAGGTCATCGTCGGAGGCAATTCCTCCCTCAACCTCATGTACGATACGGTGGCGAGGGCGTATCTCCATGGCCTTGCCGGGTGTGAAAAGCCGTGGAGTCAAATCGGCACAGTGAAATTCCTATGTCCGACGCCTGGTTACGATCGCCATTTTTCCATCTGCGAACTGTTCGGCATGGAAATGGTTCCGGTTGGCATGAACCAGCATGGCCCGGACATGGACGAAGTGGAGCGCCTGGCCGCCTCGGATCCAGCCATCAAGGGGATCTGGTGCGTTCCCCTCTACAGCAACCCAACCGGCATATCCTACTCCGGGGAAACCGCCCGCCGATTGGCGACCATGAAAACGGCCGCATCGGATTTCCTGATTTTCTGGGATAACGCTTACGCATTTCACCATTTGTACGAAACTGCGGACATCATTCCGGACATGCTTTCAGAATGCAGGATGGCAGGAAATCCGGACAGGGTCATCATGTTCTCGTCCACTTCGAAAATCACATGGCCCGGTGCCGGCATCGCCATCCTGGCGGCCAGCGTGACGCAGGTTTCCCGCATCCGGAAATTGATGGGCATCCAGACGATCGGTCCGGACAAGATCACCCAGCTGATGCATGTCCGCCACATGAAGGACAAGGAGAATGTAAGTGCCTTGATGAAACGTCACGCCGACATCATCCGCCCGAAATTCGAGATGGTCCTGGGCATTCTGGAGGAGGAGTTGGGGGGAACAGGCCTGGCTTCCTGGAACCGTCCCAAAGGCGGCTACTTCATCAGCCTTGACGTCGTGCCCGGCACTGCGAAAAGAGTTGTGCAGCTGGCAAAGGAAGCCGGTGTCGTATTGACTTCGGCGGGAGCAACCTGGCCACTCGGGAAAGATCCTGCAGACCGGAACATCCGCATTGCGCCAACCTTTCCGCCTTTGGAAGAATTGCGCACGGCCATCCGGATCCTGTGTGTCTGCGTTCATTTGGCTTCTTTGGAAGCTTCTTAGGAAACATGATGCATGCATTCATCCTCCTGTAAAAGAAGGGGAGAGCCAAGTGCTCTCCTTTTTTGTTTCATAATGGAGTTGAAATTACAAGGCTTTCCAACAAAATTTATGGTCTTCCGCCATATGGATTTTTTCCGCATGGGAGTATATAATAACACTGCATCCAATGAATATGACATTCCATATGAACGACATTATGTCTTGACAACATAAAGGCCATTCCAATCCGATGACCTGGACGACGTAATGAATTTGGCGACGCATCCAACATCAAAAATCAAGAACGACCCATGAAGGGACGGAGGATCCTGCTTTGAGCAGAAATGTCTATGAAAGCCCTTTCCAGACACGATATGCCAGCGAGGAGATGCAGTTCCTGTTCTCGCCGGAAAAAAAGTTCCGTACCTGGCGTCGGCTGTGGGTTGTCCTGGCTGAATCCGAGATGGAACTCGGTCTGCAGGTCACCCAGGCGCAAGTCGACCAGATGAAGGCGTTTCAGGACGATGTCAATTATGATGCAGCCGACGCCCATGAACGGGAAACACGTCACGATGTCATGTCGCATGTTCATGCTTTCGGCGAACAAGCACCCCTGGCCCGTCCCATCATCCACCTGGGTGCCACATCCTGCTATGTCGGAGACAACACGGATATCCTCGTTTTCGCGGAAGCGCTGCAGCTCGTTCGGAGAAAGACAGCCGCAGTCATCGCCAAGCTTTCTGATTTTGCCATGAAGTATCGTTCCATGCCAACTTTGGGGTTCACCCATTTCCAGCCCGCACAGCCGGTCACAGTCGGCAAACGTGCTGCCTTGTGGATTCAGGAGCTGCTGCTGGATCTGGAAGAACTCCAGTTTGTCATCGATCATCTCCGCCTCCTTGGCAACAAGGGAACCACGGGCACCCAGGCCAGCTTTCTCGAATTGTTTGACGGAGATCATCAGAAGGTGCGGGAGCTTGAGAAACGCATTGCTGAAAAACTCGGCTATCCTTCAGTCA
>JANYKF010000332.1 GCA_025361665.1 Clostridiaceae bacterium | reverse complement strand
GGACTATCAAGCCAGTTCGGGTGATGCAAACCAGATTACACGGGCATATTTCGATTCTCTATTGGTTGAAATGCGCCATATTGATTGCGTATTGCCGTCCACCACGTTGGAACTGTATGGAGAAACATTTTCCACCCCCATCATGATGGCCGCCTTGTCCCATCTGAAGGGCCGCTATGAAAACGGCATGGTTGAAATGGCGAAAGCTGCAGCTGCACTGCATTCGGTCATGTGGGCGGGCATGGGGGACGAAGAGGAGCTGGATCAGATCCTTGCCACCGGTGCCAGAACGATCAAAATCATCAAGCCGTATGCGGACAATGCACGTGTGCTGCGCAAAATCGCCCACGCGGAGCGGAATGGCGCACTGGCAGTGGGGATGGACCTGGACCATTCCTTCAACCGAAACGGGGAGTATGACAACGTGCGGGGCTTGGCGATGATGCCGAGAACCTTGGAGGACATCCGCTGTTACGTGAAGTCGACGAAGCTGCCGTTCGTCATCAAAGGCGTGCTTAGCGTGAAAGAAGCGCTGAAGTGCCTTGATGCAGGGGTCCAGGGCATCGTGGTGTCCCATCATCACGGTATCATGCCCTATGCTGTCCCTCCGCTGATGGTGCTGCCCGAAATCGTGGATGCAATCCGGGGAAGGATGCCCATTTTCGTTGATTGCGGCGTCATGACCGGAATGGATGCCTTCAAGGCGCTGGCGCTCGGTGCGACGGCTGTTTCCGCCGGTCGGATCGTGGTGGGCCCGCTTGCGGAGGAAGGTCCCGACGGTGCGATAAATATCGTCGGGCGCATGACGAAGGAACTTGCCGGAGCCATGGCACGCACATGCTCGCCGGATGTCCGGCATATTGATTCATCGCTGATCTGGAGGAATGACGGCCATCGTGTCCGGTGACAGAAGAGTCTGGACGATCAGGGACAGACTCGGCGGCATCTGATGCTGTCCGTCTACATCTTGTTCTCCCGCCGGGTCTTGTACAGTTTCAGGATGGATACCGTATCGGGATCCACATCGCCAAACTGCAGGAAAATCAGGATTTCCTCGGTAAAGCCGACCAGATAGATGATGAGGATTGCTGCGACAAACAGGGTAGTATTCGTGATGAATGAAAAGATGACCAGGAAATAAACCAGGACACCATTGAGTTTGAGCAGAAAAGTATGCATCATGATCGGTTTCCGGCAGATGATGCCGGAAATGATGAACGACAGGAATAAAAGGCTGAAAAAGATCGTCAGCAGAATCCCGTTGGGCGTTATGTATTGCGGATATAGCTTATAGATGAAATAGGCGGTGGAAACATAGAAAAACAGGTCGGCCAAAGAATCCAGCTGCTTGCCAATCTCGGATTTCTGATTGAAGCGGCGGGCAATGAACCCGTCGAAAAAGTCCGTCGATCCCAGGATGACATACCCTGCCAGGAAAGCCAGACGGAGGTCTTTTTCAGCCAGAACGAAAAGAACCGGCAGGAAAACAAGGCGTGAAGCAGAAAGAAGATTGGGAATCGTGAACGCCGGATATTTTTGCGTAATCTTCATGGCATACCACTCTTTCCGTCATAGCCGCTTTCCTGTGCCCAGACTTGCCGACCTTGCCGATGAGGGCGCGGATCAGATCCGGCTTATCAAAGAGGCAGCAGATCATACCCCAGATACGTTGCAAACGCCTCCCTGACCGGCACGGCAACATTGCCGAACGTAACGCCCACATGGTGACGGAACCCCATTTTCCCAATGGCCAGCAGTTTCTTCTGCAATTCGGCAATTTCCACTACGCCACCGCAGCCGAAGAAACCCTCCTCGATCGGATCGTTTGTGAACCGGCCTTCATCCAGATAGAAGGACAATTTGCCGTTTTCCGTCTTCGAGCTGGCGTATGTGATGGGCGAAGGGGCTATTCTGCCGACATTGCAACCCCAGCCGCATCCTGCACCAAAGCTTTTTGCGAACATCTTGTGTTCGATGACCAGGCCCTTGCCGGCCATCAGGCTCTGCGGAACGGGACCGCAATGAAAAAGGATGCATTTGTCCGGATCCTCACCGTAATTGTTGTTCCAGTCCAGGCAAGTGGCCGGCATTTCCGAGGCGGCGGAAAGGGCGTACATGGGAACCGCGTTGCAAACGTCCAGCTCACAGGCGGCGACGATGCCCCGATCGTTCAGTTCGCTGAGCAGCACACAGGGGGAGACACCCAGTTCCTGTTCAATTTCTATCCAGCACCTGAGTGCGATGCTGTCCATCTGATAGTCGGAGATGATGTCGTCTATCGCCAATCCCACTTTGCTGAGCATCTCCACTTTTTCATCCGGAACTCCGGTCCAGTTTGTGTACCGGAGCAGGTTTTCCCGTTTCTGCGCAAACTGTTCCGTATTGGTTTTCATGCTTTTCACCCGCATGAACAATTCGGACAGATCAAGGGCCTCGGTCGTGATGCCGTATCGCTGCAGCGTCAACTCATCAAAGCGCACCGTTTTGAAGGCAGTGGTCCTGGCCCCGATTGCACCGACTGTGAACCGCTTCATTTTCTTCACGACACGGCAAGTGGCCGCAAACTGGCGCACCTGCCTTTCGAAGATTTCCGATGCCGGGTGAACGGTCTGGGCATCAAAAACCGTATAGGGCAGCTTGTACTGATAAAAAACATCCATGACGGAAAATTTGCCGCAGAAGGCGTCCCGCCGGTGTTCAAAATCCATTTTCCCGATTTCATCCGGATACGCCTGGATCAGGATGGGAACGCCGCAATCCTGCAAGGCGGCAATGGCCCCGTTTTCATCTCCAAAATTCGGCAGGGACAGGATCACGCCGTCATATTCATCTTTGTGTTCCTTGAGAAAAGCCGCGTATTTCCGACCTTCCTCAGCGGTTTCCACTGCTCCGTACCGTGTCGTGTTTTCTTCCATCATGAGCACGGCGTAGCCTTGTTTCTCAACGGCTTCTCTCACTTGGTCCCGTGCTTCGGCGATCAGGGAGCCTGGGAAAAACCCACGATTCCCAAAATAAAGAGCGAATGTCATCTGATTCATCCTCGTTTCCTTTCTATAGAACATCTCAATTGATCTGATTCTACATTTTTTTCTGAGGATGGACAAGGACTTCAAGCACCCCGCGTTATGATTTGACAGGCAACTCATGAAGAGGTACAATCGTACCATAATCTAAAGTACGTTACTTACGAGTACGCATGGAGGCATCATGTTCATCGGAAGGACTCGGGAATTGGCTGATATGAACCGAAGCTATGAAACTGGAAAATTCCAGTTTCTCGTTCTGTACGGGCGCAGGCGCATTGGCAAGACAACGCTTATTTCCGAGTTCATCAAGGACAAACCAACCCTGTTTTTCAGTGCGCAGGACAGCAATACGGCTTACAACCTCACACAACTGTCCAACCAGATTTTCCAGTTTTTCAATGTGTCCGCCGGCCCCCGTTTCCCTGATTGGGCATCACTATTTGAATATGCGGCCCAACAAATCAAGGAAAAACGAATGGTTCTCGTATTGGATGAATTCCCCTATCTCGCACAACGGGACCCATCGATCCTTTCCGCTCTCCAGCATGCTATTGACCATCAGTTCAAGGATTCAAGCCTGTACCTGATTTTATGCGGAAGCACCATGAGTTTCATGGAAAACGAAATTCTGGGGACCAAGAGTCCTCTCTTCGGACGCCGAACCCTGCAAATTCACCTAAAGCCGTTTCTTTATGATGCTGTCGCCCGTTTTGCACCGCAATACACTGCATCTGATCAAGCCATACTTTACGGTCTTGTCGGAGGCACACCGCATTATTTGAATATGATTGATCCTTCTATTCCACTGGAAGAAAACATTCGTTCTTTGTTTCTTTCCTCTTCCGCCTATCTGTATGATGAGCCGTTGCTCCTGTTGAAGCAGGAACTGCGGGAACCCGCTGTCTACAACACCATTCTGGCCGCATTGGCGAATGGGGCTTCCAGACGCAATGATATCACAACACAGTGCGGTGAGCCGACGGACAAGGTCGGCAAATACCTTTCCGTTTTGATGGCGTTGGGGCTTGTAGTCCGCACCACCCCTTTCGGGGAAAAAGTTACTGTCCGCAATTCCATCTATGCATTGAAGGATCCCCTGTTCCGGTTCTGGTACCGGTTTATCTTTCCTTATCGCGGCCTGATAGAGCTTGGACAAAGAGACCCGGTGCTGAAAGAGAAGATTCTTCCTTTCCTGCCACAATATATGGGGCCGATCTTTGAGGAGATTTGTCTTGACTTCGTCCGCCTGCGAAATGGTTCGGACCGCTTGCAGCATCAGTTTTTCCTGGAATTCGGGAAATGGTGGGGAAATGATCCTCTTGAAAAAGCACAGGCTGAGGTAGATCTGGTGGCCTTGTCAGAAGGTAAGGTTCTGTTGGGTGAATGCAAATGGAGTGAAACGGCATTTCCCCTCTCTGCCTGCGAAAAATTGATTCGGCGGAGGTTACTCATTCATTCCGGGCAGAACAGGGAACCAATATACGCAATGTTCTCGAAAACAGGATTCGATCGCACGCTTGTCAAGCGGGCTGCAGAGAATTCCTCCATTTTGTTGTTTAGTCTGGATGAGATATTCGGGTCCTGATTCATATTTTCACTCCTAATAATTTGATTTGCATGAACCTCCCGAAAGGAGCACATCATGGACATTTCCAGTAAAAAAGCTTTCCTCTGCGATATGGATGGTGTCATCTATCACGGAAACCGTTTGCTTGCAGGCGCCACTGAGTTCGTTGCATGGCTGAAGCGCGAAGAAAAGCGTTTCCTGTTTCTTACAAACAGCAGTGAACGGTCACCCAGGGAGTTGTCCCAAAAGCTGGCACGGCTTGGGATTGAAGTTCATGAAGATAATTTCTATACCAGTGCACTCGCCACCGCCGCGTTTGTTTCCTCGCAGATACCGGGCGGAAGTGCTTATGTCATTGGGGATGCCGGGCTGGTGAAAGCGCTCTACGACGTCGGCTTTTCCATGAATGACGTGAATCCAGACTATGTCATTGTAGGTGAAACCCGTTCCTATGGATATGAGCGCATTACCCACGCCATCCAGCTTGTTTTGCGGGGTGCCCGGCTCGTAGGCACAAACCCGGATTTGACCGGGCCTTCGGAAGAAGGCATCGTCCCCGCCACGCGTGCACTTATTGCACCCATCGAATTGGCGACCGGCCGCTCCGCCTATTTCATCGGCAAGCCAAATCCGCTCATCATGCGAAACGCGCTGAGGGTTCTGGGCTCAAGGAGGGAAGAAGCGGTCATCATCGGAGATCGCATGGATACCGACATCATCGCGGGCATAGAGTCCGAAATCGAGACCATCCTGGTACTCAGCGGCGTTACCCGGCGCGAAGACATCGAACATTTCCCTTATCGGCCCGATCATATCCTGGATGGCGTCGGAGATATTGTGCCTGGCAAAGAATAAGGGCTTGTGAAGATATATCTTGTTCTGTGAATACCCCTGGCATATGAAACTTCGGAAGAAAGCGCGGTATGAATGGGAAAACAACTGGTTCTGGCGGAAAAGCCTTCGGTGGCAAGGGAGCTGGCACGGGTACTGGGCTGCAGCAAAGGCGGAAAAGGTTTTCTGGAAGGCTCGAATCATATCGTGACTTGGGCACTGGGTCATTTGGTCACGCTGGCGGACCCGGATGCCTATGATCCCAAATATCAGAAATGGGTGTTGGAAGACCTGCCCATGATCCCGGAAAAAATGGAACTAGTCGTGATGAAAGAGACTGCAGGCCAGTATGGAACCGTTCGCCAATTGCTGCACCGGCCCGATGTGGATGGATTGATCATTGCCACCGATGCTGGCCGTGAAGGGGAGCTGGTGGCCCGGTGGATTATTGCAAAAGCGGTTTTCCGAAAACCCATCAAACGCCTGTGGATCTCTTCCCAAACCGACAAAGCCATCCGGGAGGGCTTCGCGAACCTCAAACCCGGCGAAGCCTATGTCAATCTCTACAAATCCGCCCAAAGCCGTGCGGAGGCAGACTGGCTGGTGGGCCTCAATGTGACGCGGGCCCTAACCTGCAAATACAATGCACAGCTGTCGGCCGGACGGGTGCAGACTCCCACGCTGGCGATGGTTGTGGTACGGGAAGAGGAAATCCGCCGGTTCATTCCCCAGGACTACTGGACTCTACAGGCCATCACGGAAGGAATGATTTTACTGTGGCGAGACAAGAACGGTCAGGCACGCTTGTCTGACAAGGCGCGTGCGGAAGCAATCGCCAAAGCAGTAACCGGCCAAACCGGACGCATCACGCAATTGGAAAAGAGCAGCAGGGAAGAATTGCCCCCTTTAGGCTATGACCTGACTTCCCTGCAAATGGATGCCAATAAAAAATACGGTCTTTCCGCCAAGCAGACTTCCAATGCCATGCAGCAGCTGTACGAACACTACAAACTGGTCACTTATCCTCGAACAGATTCCAAGCATATCACCAGGGACATCGTCCCCACCTTGCCGGAACGGCTGAAATGCATTGCTGTAGGTCCTTACAAGGATGCCGTGGCGCAGCTGCTTCGTGCAGGCGTGAAAACAACGAGACGGTTTGTGGACGACTCAAAAGTGACCGATCACCATGCCATCATCCCCACCGAACAATTCGTGGACCTGAACGGCTTGAAGCCCGAGGAACGGCACATTTACGATCTGGTCGTGAAGCGTTTTCTGGCCGTGTTGTCTCCTGCTTATGAATACGAACAGACCACGGTGCGGGTGGAAGCAGGCGGAGAGATATTCCAGGCAAAAGGGCGCATCGTCAAGTCCTTGGGCTGGCGGGCCATCTACCAGGAAGCGCCGGCAGATATGGATGCGGATGACGATGATTCCGAGCAGAACTTGCCTGACCTGAAAAAAGGAGGCTTGCTGCCCATTCGTTCCGTGAAGGTCATCAACGGCAAGACCCGACCTCCGGTACGTTACAACGAGGCCACTTTGCTCGCAGCCATGGAACATCCGGGAAAATTCATCGATGATGACCGTCTTCGGGAAGCCATGGATGCCGGAAGCGGCCTGGGAACTCCGGCGACCCGGGCGGACATTCTGGAAAAACTGTTCGATTCTTTTTATATGGAGCGCCGAGGTAAGGAGATCTCGCCAACCGCAAAGGGGAAGCAACTAATCGAACTGGTGCCTAATGACCTGAAAAGCCCGGAATTGACCGCCCGCTGGGAACAGATGCTGCTGCGCATCAGCAAGGGCCAGGCTGACCCGCAGAAATTCACCGCTGACATGAGGCTGTACGCCACCAAGCTTGTTTCCAATGTCATTGCAGACACCGGCACTTACAAGCATGAAAACCTGACACGCGAAAAATGCCCCACCTGCGGCAAGTTCATGCTGGAGGTCAACGGCAAGCGTGGCAAGATGCTGGTATGCGTAGACAGGCAATGCGGTGCGAGAGTGAACCTATCGCAAACATCCAATGCCCGTTGTCCCGAATGCCACAAGAAGATGGAAATCCGCGGAGACGGAGACAACAAGGCCTTTTTCTGCGGCTGCGGATACCGGGAAAAGCTGAGCGCGTTCAAGGAGCGGGTTGGTGACAGGGTCGACAAACGCGAGGTTACCCAGTTCCTGCAAAATCAGGAGGCGCCGGACAATATCAACTCGGCTATGGCGGAAGCGCTCAAGCAATGGGGAAAGTGAGGTAACGGAAATAGGGCAGGGCCCCTGCATCTTTCATTGTTTTCACCGGAAGAAAATGCCGTGGAAAAGCCCAGCCATCTTGAGACAGCCTCTTTCAGGTCCGCTCAATCACGATGTTTTCTGTATTCAGGCAGTATGTGAACCGGGATTCATCAAGCAGCCGGGGCAGCATTTCAATTAGTGCGGGTTGAGGCAATCGCTCGATCACAAAGGTGCCGACTGTTCCTTCATAATACAGGGAACCTGTATCAGGGTACCCCTCCCCGAAAATGCGAATCTTCAGCTCAGCCAGTTCTGGGCCAATCACGGAAGGCATTTCCGTGTCGCCAACATTCTTTCGCAATACGTATTTTTTCATGTCAGATTCTCCTTGTCAGCAAAAGTGAAATCCTTGCTGCAATCTATCGTTCGTTTTTGGAATCGCTCATCTTCGGAGGCCTCGAGCATTTGCTTTTCATACAATTGCTTTTTGGTTTGGACAATATGATCCTCATTTGCTTTCAGAAAAGCCAATACTTCCCGTTTGTAATGGGCTCCTTCCATCGGGCCTTTTTTCGTCACACTGAGTGCCCCGGCTGCATTCGCGACATGTACCGCCTCTCGGAGCGGCATTCCCTCCAGCAGGCAGGCAAGAAACGCTCCGTCGAAACAATCTCCGGCACCTGTCGCGTCAATCTCTTCAACAGAAAAGGCAGGTTCGAAAAAGTCGTCATCCCCGGCAATGACCCTTATCCCCTTTTTGCCATTTTTCAAGACAATCAGCGTCATGCCGCCCGACTTGAGCATGCTGAGCATCTCCTCCATATCGTGGCTTCCCGTCAAGGCCATCAACTCACTTTCGCCGGATAGAAGGATATCGGTGTTTGCCAGTACTTCCTGGAATATATCCCCGACCTTCTGGTCCGACAGCAATTCCGGCCTGATATTCGGGTCGAATGATATCTTGACGCCATGCCTTTTTGCCATCCTGACAGCACGAATGACGGCATCCCGCAAACGGGATCCGGCCGACAGGGAACACCCCATGACATGAAGGAACCGGGCTCCTTTGATCAGGTCCTCGTTGATTTCCGCTTCCATCAGATATCCCGCGGCGGATTCTGCGAAATGAAAGATGAAAGAGCGGCTGCCGTCCGACAGATAGGTCACAAAAGCAGTGCCAGTCGTATACCGGTTGTCGGTGACGATTCCGGATATGTCCACGCCATCGTCCGACAAGCGGTTGACGCAGAGCCTGCCGAATGCATCATCGCCGACCTTTGCGATGATGGCGCAGGAGGCTCCCATCCTCGCCGCCTGATCGATGCAGATGGCCGGTGCCCCGCTTGCAAAAGGCCCCACCAGGCTGCCTGCCGCATCAAACCGCTGTCCGGTTTGTGTCGCCATGATTTCCACAAGTATTTCGCCTACCGCGATAATGTCAGCCATGTGATTGCCGCCTCCCCGGATAACTATGAAAATGGCCGGTTTCCGTCAACCTGATTCTACAGGAAAGGGAAGCGGCCGGCAATCACTCGTCCAACAAGCACTCATCCTGTTTGACAGGTTTTCCGGCGCAGGATATGATCGGTACAGTTCGAAAGTATCCTTGCATGGGCACAATCCTGTTTTGTTATCGGAATCTTGTTATGTTGTCGCAATCCTGCTTTACCATCGTAATTCCATTATGCCATCTTGACCCGGAACGGGGAATGATATGGATATTCATCAAGATTATGGCGTTTCCTTCACGCGCAGCCCCATAGAAGAAATGCTGTCCGATTTTCACCTCCTGACGGGCATCCGGGTGGCATTCGTCACACACGACCTGCGACATGCTTTCAGTGTTCCCGCGGACATGGCGCCTTTCTGCAGTCTGCTGCGAACGGATTCAACCGCGCATGCCAGCTGCCTGGCGTGCGATCAGGCAGCCTTTTCCGCTGCACGGGACACAGGCAAGCTGCAGCTGTATACCTGCCACGTCGGCCTGATCGAGGCAGTTGCCCCGATTCTCGACCGCGGGAGGCTGCTGGGCTTTCTGATGATGGGACAGACAACCGGTGAAATCCCGTCCCGTACGATGTGGAAGGAAATCGCCGCGAAATGCAGGACATTCCACGCGGACATGTCCGCCCTGGAAGCGGCTTTCTACCATCTCACCGCCCTGCCCATTGAAAAAATTGAAGCCTCTGCACGGCTGCTGGTCCGACAGGCAAGCCTCATCCTGCAATCGGGATGGGTTCACCCTCACGGCATGCCCATCATGGAGCGGCTGGATGCCCATGTGCTGGCCAACATGCAGGATAACCTGCAAACCATGCAGCTCAGCCGCGCCCTCGGTCTCAGTGCGTCAAGGCTGACGCATGTCGTCAAGGAACAATCCGGAACCAGCGTGACTAGCCATGTCCGTTTCCTGCGCCTTGCGAAGGTAAAAGAACTGCTTGAACACACCGATCTCCCAATCGGAGAGATAGCCGGTCAAACAGGCTGGCCGGATCTCCATTACTTCACCCACCTCTTCCGGAAAAGTTTCGGCATGACCCCATCGCAATACAGGCAATCCATCTTGCTCCCAAATGCCAGCACAGTGGAAAAGAAGAGCTATGGCGGTTGAAATGGCATCCCCCATCGTTTTCCCAGCCAATCTTTCAGTGAAATATCAGCCGTTTCGTTTCCCTGATGACCGAATCGTCCCTTATATCGGAACACAGTCTGCGATATGATGGCCCCATCAAACAACGGAGGTAGACCTATGAACGCAAGAGAGCGCGTATTGGCCGCCATCGAACACAGGGAACCTGACAGGGTTCCCTGGCAAATGGACTGCACGCACCAGCAGCTGGAAAAGATGATCCGCCATACCGGGGACCCGCTGTTCGCGGAGCATGTCGGAAACCATATTCAGTCT
>JANYKF010000326.1 GCA_025361665.1 Clostridiaceae bacterium | reverse complement strand
CGCCGGACCTTCTCCGTGAGCTGTCCTCCCTGATCGAACCCGATATAGCCTGGAGGCGCGCCGATCAGCTTGGAAACCGTGTGCTTCTCCATGTATTCCGACATGTCGAGGCGGACCAGCGCGTTTTCACTGCCGAACAGCTCCTGGGCGAGGGCTTTTGCCAATTCCGTCTTGCCGACACCCGTGGGGCCGACGAACAGAAAGGAACTTGGACGCTTGCGGGTCCTCAGGTCGGTGCGGGTGCGCCTGACGGCCCTCGACAAGGCAGATACGGCCGTATTCTGCCCGATGACCCTTGCATGCAGGCGTTCCTCCAGCTTCAGCAGCCGGCCTGCCTCCGTTTCACTGACACGCTGCACGGGGATGCCCGTCCAGCCCTCGACGACCGTGGCAATATCTTCCAAGGTGACATCCATTTCGGATGACTGCTTGGACAGGAAGGAAATCCGTTCCTGCAGCCGGCACTCCTCCGTCTTGAAATCAGCCGCACGCGCATAATCGCCCTTGACCGCCGCCTGCTCCATCTCCACTTCAAGTGCCTGATACCGCGCCTGAAGCCTGCCCAGTTCCAGAAGGCCGTCATTGCGCAGATTGACGCGGGAACCCGCTTCATCGAGCACATCGATGGCCTTGTCCGGCAGGAAGCGGTCATGGATGTACCGGGAAGCCAATGTGACCGCCGATTCCAGCACTGCGTCCGAATACCGGACCTGGTGGTGTTCTTCATAATAATGCCGGATGCCCTTGACAATCTCGATGGATTCCGCCACCGTCGGTTCCCTGACGATGACAGGCTGGAACCGCCGTTCCAGCGCCGCGTCCTTCTCGATGTGACGCCTGTAGTCCTCCAGCGTGGTGGCTCCGATGATCTGCACGTCCCCGCGGGCCAATGCCGGCTTGAGGATATTGGCCGCGTTCATCGCGCCCCCTTCGGCCTCGCCTGCCCCCACGATGCTGTGCACCTCGTCGATGACCAGGATAACGGTTCCCGCCGAGCGCGCTTCTTCGATGATGGCTTTCATGCGCGCTTCAAACTGCCCCCGGAATTGGGTGCCCGCCACGACCGCCGCCAAATCAAGCAGATAGATTTCCGCATCCGCGAGCTTCGCCGGAATCCGGCCCTCCACGACCCTGACAGCCAGTCCTTCGGCGATGGCCGTCTTGCCGACGCCCGGTTCGCCAATCAGAACGGGATTGTTCTTGTTGCGCCGGTTCAGGATCTGGATGACCCGCTCGATTTCCTTTTCCCGGCCGATGACCCGGTCGATTTTGCCCAAACGGGCCTTGTCATTGAGATTGGTGCCGAAAGCATCCAGGTTTTTCCTGGACAGGCTCCTTTTTTCTCGAGGCGAGGTCAGCGGGGGTGCCGTATGGATGCCAGGTCCATCCGGTGCGTCTTTGGACGAATTGGACCCAGTCTCGCCGGCTGTGTTCCCATCCAGCGGTTGTCCGCCGTTGGACGGATTCATCGCCGACAGGGCCGATTGGAGAAATTGCATGAGTGGCGCGGATTGATTCGGCTTTCCGTCCTTTTTCCCCTCATCCGGTTCCTCCGCCTGATTCATGCCGCCCAGCAATTCCTCCATGTTCACATCCCCGAGCATGCCGGACATCTGCTCATTCAGATTCTCGAAATCCTTCTGGTTCATGCCGGATTGGGACAGCATCTCGTTCAGGGGTGCCACGCCCTGCTTCTGGGCGCAGGGAATGCAAAGGCCCACAGGTTCCTTCACTCCGTTGTTTATCCGCGTCATGAAGATCACGGCTACATTTTCCTTGCAAATGGCGCATTTCATCATTTCAAATCGCTCCTGTCTCCTCCAGCCGCGTTTGGCCGGAGCCTGGGTCTCCTTTCCGCTGTCTGTCCATTGGAAGGCTCCCCATGAATCATTATATCACGGCTGTCGTGGTAAAATCCAGAACGAGTTTGCCCTTCCCTAACCTTCAACCTTTCAGAAGGAGCATGCCCTTTCCACATCGCGATTCACAGGCAAAATGACCATTTACGGCTTTTCCCGGGAATCAGTCATGACATGAATACGCGTACTCTCTCCGCTTTGTCCGAACGGGTGCAAAAAAGACCTTGCATCCGCAAGATCCTTCAGTTTTTGGCATATATATGGAAACTGCAATCCATGGCATCTCCAGAAAAAAGGGAATCGCTACAAATGCTGCATCTGCTTCCGGATGGTAATCCGGTTGCCCCGATCGTTCCTGCAAACCGTATCGCAAAGACTTTCTATGATGAGCAATCCACGGCCGAATTCATCCAGTGCAAAGACATCTTCGGCTTCGACGGACTTGACGCGTTTTTGGGAAAGCACCCTTTCGATGTCAAATCCCAAGCCTTCATCCTGCACTGATATCTCAAGCGTATCCTGATCATCGAGTGTTACGTCAAGTGCTATCATTTTGGCCTGATCCATGTCATTGCCATGCCTGATTGCATTTTGGAGCAGTTCGCTCAGAATTACTTTCACGTCAAACTGGTCATCGTCCGAGAGATGGGACAAGCGATCAATCCGATCGAGTATGACATTGACTTCACGACAGACCGCAGCGGCATCGCTGTTGATCCTCCTGCTGTACAGCCGCCTGTCGAAACAGGCTTCTCTTGTCTCCATAACGGGCAATCCTCCCACCGAACCTTTCCGGCCGCCGCATCCGAGACGATCCCGTTTCCGAATGCCCATGCGCTCGATTTGACAACGTTGACTTTCCGTCTTCTCTCTATCTATACCCGCCCGGAAT
>JANYKF010000284.1 GCA_025361665.1 Clostridiaceae bacterium | reverse complement strand
CCGCGAATACCGTTTCAACGGGTATATCCACGTCAAGGCCATCCCGGGTGCGGATCCGTCCCTCATCCATGCCGCCGGACTCCTGGCGGACCGCATGAGCGTGAATATCGAAGTTCCGAGTGCGTCCGGCCTTTTGCGCCTGGCCCCGCAGAAGACGCCGGAAGGCATTCTCGGGCCGATGGGCTATCTGAGCACACAAATCCGCGATCACAGGGAGATGCTTCCGGCCCTGCGCAGCACGCCGGCCTTCGTGCCGGCCGGACAGAGCACCCAGCTCATGATCGGCGCCACGCGGGACAGCGATCTGCGCATCCTGCGGCTGTCCCAGAACCTGTATCGCAAGTTTTCCCTCAAACGTGTCTATTATTCCGCCTACATGCCCATCAACCAGGCTCCGGGACTGCTTCCGGCCAATACTGCGGAACCGCCGCTGCTGCGGGAACACCGCATGTACCAGGCGGACTGGCTCCTCCGTTTTTACGGATTCAACGCGGAGGAACTGCTGGACGAACGGCACGACACCTTCGACGCGCGCATTGACCCGAAGGCGGACTGGGCTGTTCACCACCTGGACCAGTTCCCGATTGAAATCAACCGTGCCCCTTACGAGATGCTCCTGCGCATCCCGGGCGTCGGCGTGCAGTCCGCCAGGCGCATCGTCGCCGCCCGCCGGTTCGGTCCGCTTACATTTGCGGATATTTCCCGCATGCGTGTCGTCATGAAACGCGCCAGGCATTTCATCACCTGCGGCGGGAAATTCGAGGGGGTGAAGGGGTACGGCACCGAATCCCTCACCCGGCTGCTGGCTGAACCCGGAAAAGGAACAGATCCGCATTTCGAGCAGCTCAGCCTGTTTGGTGACGGGTTCGCCCGCGGCAGGACACGTGTGGAGCGTCTGGACCGCTCTGAACTGCTGGACGGATTGCCCGACGGAATCGTGGACGGTTTCCCCGGCGGCTGGTCAGCTTTTCCGGAAAACAAGCCTTTCAGGGAGTCACTCCGCTTGGACGGCATGGCGGGGCTGCCGTTCGATGTGCTTCCCTTCTTCCCGGAACCTGTTCCATTGCTGATCGCAGGAGGTGCCAGACGTTGACCTACCGATGTGAAAATTCGTTTGAAGGCGTTCTCACGGCCGTCTTTGAGGCATTCCGCCTCCACGAGGATCCGGAAATCCTTGTGCGGGGCGGTATGCAGCAGTTATCGCTTGAAGTCGGGGAACGCGTCATCCTGACGGACGCGGGGAAAGCGGAACGCGTGTATCGCGCCATTGAGCAAAAAATATCGCCCGATGCGCTCCAGCAGATGTATGCGGCCTGGCTCGGGGAAGCATCCGACGTGCCCGGGCTGATCCTGCACGCGGTGCGTTCCGGCCTGCGGGACGGACCCCGGGTCATGGAGCAGCTGCAGGACCCGGCGTTGTTCCGCCTGAACGACCGGTACCGGCGCGTCATGAAGGAAGTTCATTTCTTCCTTGGCGCCCTGCGCTTCGTCCGCACAAAATCCGGCCTGTACCATGCCGGATACGAGCCGGACGGCAACATCACGGGGCTGGTTGCACCGCATTTCGCCGAAAGGCTCTCGGACCAGCCATTCCTCATCCACGACCTCAAGCGGAACCTGTGTGGTGTTTACGACGGGAATGAAGTCATTTTGGCAGAAACACCGCCCGGGCTTGAAAAAGGAGCCGTGGATGCGGAGGAGGACTTTGAACGTCTATGGCAGCGCTATTTCAAGGCCATCGCCATCGAATCGCGCATCAATCCGAAACTGCAGCGCGGGTTCCTCCCGAAGCGGTACTGGAGGCATTTGCCTGAAATGCAGGGCAGGCCGTGATTTTTTTTGCCCATTGAAAACGGAACGTGATATAATGTACCATATAAAGTGATTCCTGGGGTGTGCGACAATCCTATGATTTTGAACCTGACATTTTTGACACGGGAGTCCGGACGTTCGACCGGCAATGACAGGCCGCAAGGAAATTCCGACATCAGTCGCAAGACCGGTGCAACGGCGGCGGAAGTCTGAGACGCAAGACAGGACACCCACCTGGTTTAGGCCAGGTGTCAGAATATAGGGAACGGCACTCCGGGGTCATTTTTTTTTACCTTTTTTCAATATTGATTCTGATGCAAAAAGTCGATTTTCGACTTTTTCATGCAAGTTGCATTTTGCAACTTGCATGCATCCGGCGGCAAATGCCGCCGGATGGCACCGAATCACGTGATT
>JANYKF010000270.1 GCA_025361665.1 Clostridiaceae bacterium | reverse complement strand
CCTCTACCCTGCTGTTCGCGATTTTAGCCAGTTTTGATCGTATTGATTCGCTACATTCTATTGAAGCTGCTTTCCTTGGCATAGAATCACCTCCATACCAAGTATACAATAGTTCAAGGACTTTCGCAATTAGACACTAGTTGAAATCCAAGTTTTTCGCCTGCGACACCAACGAGGTGCACGATGTTTCTGTCGAAAATTCCAGATCCGTACGTGGCAATATTCCCTTCATCCCCTGTCCGATATGTTTCGGACCCACATTCCAGTATATTTCCACTGATGGGGTTGACCTTGCTCAATTCATCCAGGATATACAAAGTGAATGTTTTTTCCTTGATGCAGAATGGGGCTATTTCATTGTCATCCTGATCCTTGTCCTCCGGAATGACAGGCATGCTGCTTGCTTCATGCGTTTTTACATATGTACGGACTGCCGGCGAATCTGACATTCCATTGGAAACCGTGACAGCGATGTGGTATTCCGTGTTCGGCTTCAATTTATCGATCCGTGTCTGCTCTATCCAATTCCCCGCATGATGGATGGGAGAAAGATACGCCTCCAGCTTTAGCATTTTATCAACATCATAAGTGTGTTCGGAGAGATAAATATTGTAGAACCTATACTCATGTGCCGCTTCGTTCAAATCCATTTCACTGGCCCATTGCAGCAGGATTGACGCAGACTCCGGACTGCCGTTGACTGGCAGCGCCGAGGCCTGTAATCCGGAAACCGGCCTGGGAAAAGCTTCGCGCGTGTCATACCCTTTACATGCCTCGCCTGCGGCATACCCTTTGCATGCTCCGCCTGTGTCATGCCCTTCGTATTCAATCTCAAGTTTCGGGACCATGAAGCCTACATCATTCGCATGGAATTTCTTTGTGAAAAGCCAGCCGGTCTCATCCATCGCAAAGGTCTTCGATTTCCGATCAATCAATCCAAAACCGCAGCTTTGCCCGTGTATCATGGCGTATATCATGTTGATTGGAATACTGGCTGAAATGATTCCAGTGCGCTCGTTGAATTCCGCAACCTGCCTTTCGTGCATCGAATTTCCGTTGCCCATGATGAAATCATTCAGCCACCGGCCATCTCCCCACGGTTCCCCTTTTCCTGAACTGAAGAGAGTCGCACCGCTGCAGTCCCAGTGATCCGTTATGGTCGTGACCTCGAACTCCAGAGGAAAATCATCCCCGGCAACTTGCATGGATAACCTGGCATTCAGGATTTTCCTGCCCCTCAGGCATCTTACATCAAAACTGAGAAGCGGAATGATATCAAGGGAACTCATCAGGACATACTTTCCTGTTTCAGCGGAAAACATGGGGCTCGGCTGCTCAAACATGGCATTGGTGAAGATATTGGCAAATCCAGCCAGATCAAATGCTTCTTTCATCTGCATTCCTTTCCGCCTCATTTGATGCCCGTAATCGCGAACAGCGCGATGCTGCCGGGTTTTTCCGGATGATGGCGGACTGTGACGCTGTTGATATGCTTTTCCGGATGCGGATTCACCCACTCATACCCGAACAGGGTGAAGTTTGTTTCTGCAAGTACGCTTTTTCTTGACGTGGCAAGCTGTTCCTCATGCTCTGCGAGCACCCTGCGCCGGTACGCGGGATTCGCGCGATGCGCTCCGAAAGCGTACGCTGTTCCGATAGCATATATGTTCCTCGCATACTCAAGCAGCAACTGTTCGGAAGTGCCATCGGCATATCCGATTACATAGCTGCCCACTATGTCTTCCTCCCAGCCAACGTAAGTGCAGGCATGGGCTGACGGGCCCGGAAGAGCAGCCGTATAGGAGTGAAGGAATGCGATGGACCGGAATGAGCCGCTGATGCCTATGATTGCCTGTTCCTGTTCTTCATGGCCGACAAGCAGGTAGGCGGGAATGTGAAAATCAAAGGGGATGGTATTCGGAACCCTGTTTTCCTGGGTGAAGCTGCTGAAATCAGATCCACGGTTCATGGGCGAATTGAAGAAGGCTGATATGTCAATGAAGCAGAAACTCCCCGAAATGGCAGATGGCGGGACTACGCCATTCATTTTATCACGCTCGCATGGATAAATCTGGGATATGACGCAGTTGTATTGATCGCGTGCTCTGAAATCATAATCCTTGTTCCAAAGGATATTCACGGCAGTCAGGTACTTTGTCAGATTATCCGTCATGGACAGTCCCGTATCGCTTGTCTCGTGCCAGATTGAAACCTCGGCTCCGACTACATTCGGCCTGCGGAGACGGGCTTCCATGTCCATGAAAAAGTCGGGATTGAAATTGCCGAACAGGAGGGACAGCCCTCTGTCGCAGAACATGTCCTGAGTAAGCAGCCCGATGCTGTAATACCAGTCTGACAGGAGGATGTCGGCAGGCATGCGGTCCAGTGCCCTGTATGTCGGCTTCACCAGTTCATTCCTTCCTGTCCGGAGATTGAAGCTCAGATGCTTGCCGCCGCCGGAACCCATCCCGATTTCCACTTCGTCCTTCTTCACGAGGTTGAAAAACTTGTCCGCCCAGACATGTGTCCTGATGCCCCGTTCCCGAAGCCAGGCATGACATTTCAGAATATCCCCGGCAAACAGGTCATGACCTGTCTTTTCCCTGCATCTGCCGCATAGGCCGATCGAGTAGTATTCGTCATGACCCAGGCTTACCGTCGCGGGTTTCATGACGTCTACGATTTCCTGAAGGCAGTCGAAATAGATTTGATATGATTCCGGATTCGATGGGCACCACGTGTCCGGATACGGATCGTCGGGGCGTTCGGCGCAATCCTTGTGGGCAAGCAGCATCCAATAGGCATGGGAGAGGCCCTGCACCTCGGGGATGATCTCGATGTGCCTTTCCGCGCACAATTGAACGATTTCCGCCAACTCATGCTTTTCAATGCAACTTCCGCCTCCGTTTTCGATGTGTACGGAGTCCTTGATATGGCCTGTCCGCATCTGCATGCCGTCGTCACCCCAATGGTTGCTGTCCGGACCACCGGGATAAACAAGCATTTCCTTGCAGAAAACCTCCCAGGCAAGGTTGATCTCCGGGTGCCTGTCAAACCTCATGGAGGCGCCCATCTCCAGGAAAATCGCATTGAACTTGAATTTGGAAAGGAAATCCAGAAAACGCCTGAACCAGGGAAGGTTCGCCTTCGAAGGGACATACAGATGCACCCCCCTCATCGGCTTGAATGGCGAGTCAGTAATATTGACCAGCTGGATGCTCCGTCCCTCGGAATTGGAAATCAGCTGGGTAAGCGTTTGAAATGCATAGAAAATGCCCGTTCCGGTATTGGCTTCAAGTGAAATGCCGGAAGGGAGCACTTCCAAAACATAACCTTCCCGGCCAATGCCGTCATGATGGACGATCCGGGCCGAAATGACAGCGTTCCGGCTACCTGGCCGCACCGTGATACCAAATTCCGTCATGGCCTTGCGAAACAGTTCCGTTTCCTGCACAAGCGAATCATCGCAGCATATCGTCAGCAGATCCGGCAGCTGCAGAGAGCCATCATGCCAGCGGCATGAGTCCGGAAGAGGCCATATCGCCGGTTTCCCCTGATGAAGAATGCTCTTTTGAGCCATCATGCTTCCTTCTGTCAACATCATGCATCCTCCCGTCAAATGTCTCCACGTACTTCCTGTTTGACCGCAGTGATGCCAAACAAGGCAATCCTGCCATCCATCCCGACGACCGTTGTCAGGTCGACAGTGGCTATCTCAACTTCGGGCTTGCTGTTCACCCACTCCATCGCATATACGGCATAATGCAGCCCTTCCTCCGAGATGCCCGTCAATACTGGATTTGCAGCATATGC
This sequence comes from Clostridiaceae bacterium, assembly GCA_025361665.1. Lineage (GTDB taxonomy): Bacteria > Bacillota > Clostridia > DSM-8532 > DSM-8532 > JAEWSN01. The sequence goes on along the minus strand of JANYKF010000270.1, from coordinate 1,153 downwards.
GCCATGGTTTTCGCCATGATAGTCTTTCCAGAAATCAATATTCCGGCCATAGACGACCTCGGCGCTGTCAGACGTTCCATCGGCATAGCGGATTGTATAACGGCCCACGGCCTTGTCCAGCAATGCGGGACCCTTTCCCGCGATGAACTGCTGCTTGCCGATGATATAGGCATGAAGGAAAGACAGGCTTGCTGCCCTGCAATTCACGGGAATACCAAGGACGCCGTCGTTCCAGCTGCCGCCGACCATGACGAATGCATTTTCGAACCTGAAATCCAGCACACCCTGGAAAAGACTGAACGGCACGGTGTTGGGCAGGTTCACCGCATCCTGCAGATACATCATGAAGTGGTCATCCACCCGCCAATAGGAGTGCTGAAGCGGCGAATTATAGTATTCGCGCAATTCCAGCGCATTGTAGCCGGGATTTTTGGCGGAAGGATACTCATTCCCTTCCAGCCAGTCCCTGTCGACTGGATAAAGCTGCGCGATTTCCCGCTCCAGATGAAGCGGCAGCAGCCAGCCGAGTGACGTGTGGTCCGCCCTGTATCCCGGCCACCACAGCAGGCAGGAAATCCGCATGATGGCTGCAAGCATGTTCCCCCCTGATCCCAAAGCCGCACTGCCGGCTTCTTCGAGGGTGACGTACGCGCCCTGCACGCTGTCACGGGAGATTCTGCCTTCCCAGTTCTTCAAAGGTCCGCGGCATTTTCCGAAAACGGATTTGAAGCCATGGCCTGAAAAATACGCCTCGGACGCCGTGTCTTCGGATATCCCGCCATGGTTTGCGTCCAGAATCAGTATGTCTTTCGGGATCAGGTCAATGGCATCCGCCGTTGCTGGAATGACTTCGTTGCAGCACAGTTTCTCGTTGTACGAAATCTTTCCGGAACCGGTTGCCGGATGCAGTTTGTCCGAGAGGAGGGCGAGGCTGGCTCCCCTTTCCGTCAACCATCCATGCATTCTGCATATGCGCTCTGCCAAACCTGTTGAGGCAGTCTTGCCTTGTTGTCCGCCGGATGGCTGGACAGATGATCGATCGGATGGCTGGACGGATGACTGGACGGATGATTCAATCGATTGAAAATTTACAGCCATTGTCTTTGCATTGAAAAACGCAACTATGGCTTCCAGTGCATCCAGGAGTCCGGCA
>JANYKF010000248.1 GCA_025361665.1 Clostridiaceae bacterium | reverse complement strand
CAAAGACGAATCAAATTTCGGAAGGGAGTGCAGATAAGAATGAGGAAGAAAGTCATCGGGGTCTCTCAGGCTTAGTTGAATCAAGAGCGGCAATGGGATATGTGCGGCCATCCTCTGTTGGCTGCATGGGTTGCGTCTTTCACCAGATGCAGGCAGGATCCTCTTGCGGCGAACACGGAGTATTCCCTTCCACCTGGATGATACAGGCAGGAGCATGATATGGGAATCATGCTTTTTTTGTGTCCGCGATGGGGTTTCCGTTGCGGACCTTTTCATTTCCGTAGTGGAATGGAATGGCTCTCCACCCTTAGGCGCAGGCATGCCCGGGTGCGAAAGAACCCCGGTCCGCCGGAACGCCCCTCCATAAGGAGTGAGACGTTTGAAATACATCAATGCAAAAGAAGTATTGCCGGAACAGTTGCTGATGCAGCTTCAGGAATACGTGCAGGGAAAGATGATCTATATCCCCGGCCGCGACGCGGAACGGGCCGCCTGGGGCGAAGCGAACGGAACCCGTGCCCAGTACCTTCAAAGAAACAGGGAAATCGTGCTGCTGTACCGAAAAGGGATGCATGTGGATGATCTCGCGGACCGATACCACCTTTCGCCCTGCAGCATACGAAAAATCGTACATGGAAAGGCCGGCCATGAAATGATATCCCGCATGGTCACGGATGGATGGCCTGCGTAGGTCAGGGAACAGGACCCATGGTGTTCAGGCGGGCAGTCGTCATGGCTGCTTGGCTTGAACCATTTCAATGATTCTTTCGCTGACGGCTTCCTTCGCATTTTCAAAAACATCTTCATGCAAAGTCTTGCCGTCAAAGACATACCGGATGGTGAAATTGCGTTTTCCCCTGAAGGCTTTTGGATTCCAGCTGATTTTCACGCAAGAGTATTCAGTGAAATCAAATGCGTCTGTTAGGTTTATCACGGTGACGCCGTTTGATTTGATGGTTGTCCGGAGTTCTTTGAGTATTTTGCCCTGCATGGTCAGCACTTCATCCGTGCTGTCTTTGATTTCGACGCCCGAAATCTTCACCAGATAGCTCATCGCATGGAAAATGAACAAAAACAAAAGGTAAAATCCCCCAGATGCCGCTGCTCCGCCCAATGGAATCAGTCCGTACTTCACAATCGGGGACAGAGGCTGTGAACTGTTTTTGGGAGATGAACCGGCAGTACCGCTGTTGCCTGTGACCGTCGGCGCACTGGATGCCGTCGCCGGCGTTGCGGCCACCGTGTTCTGCAGGGCGGCCGCTGCGGCGATTGCCGCACTTGAACCCGGTTTCCAGTTCACCAGATCATATTTCCATTCATGATACAGGCGCAGATACGTGACCGCGATCAAGCCGTCAGCCGTCGCGTACTTTGAAAATTCCGGAACCGGGTTCCCCATGGTGATTTCCACAGTCCCCGACTGATTCTCCTGGTTGGCGACATTGACGCTCCGGATAAACCATTGCCTTTGACCGAGGGCTGTGATGCTGTCTTTGGAAATCGGCAGACTGCCTTGTTCCTCCAGCGTGATGCCTCCGGAGGCCTTGATGTCGCAGGACCAGCTCCAGTTCTGTTTCGCCAGTTCATCCATATACGATTGGATGGTTCCGGAAGCCTTGGTGTCATCCAACCCGATTCCGAAGATCACGGAGCCCGTCTTTTGCAGGGCGTTCGCATTCGCATCCGGTCTCCGGACCAATTCCGCCAAGCCCTTCTGGTCACTGACCTTGAAGTCGAATGTTTTTTTCAGCAGCGTCGCGCCACCACTGACCAGCTCCATTTCCAGCCTGGCATCTCCGCCTGTAAAGGCAAAATACAATGAGGCATCCGACGCGTCGTAATCATGGACTTTCGATAAGTCCAGCCGATATTCCGCCGCTGTCTGCGTCAGCATGTTCTGCTCGTAGGTGTATTTTGCCGGCAAGGCCGGGTCAACGGCATGAAATTGGCGTATGACGATGGATTGCGGCAGGATGGCCAGTCCGGATGTTCTCAGGGTCAGCATGGCGTTCTGGTAATGGCTGGCACTGTAGGTCAGGTTGATCGCATTGCCGACATTCATTTCAACGGGTTGCATCAAAGTGTAGTAGAAAGATTCCTGGCTGTCGCCGAACATGATGTTTTCGCCGGCAACCTTGGTTGACAATATCTGGTCTGCATTTGGCTCAGGACTGCCGGAAACGGTTCCGGTTCCCGCCCTTGCCGAAAGTATTCCCGAGAGGACGGCAATCAGGCACATCATCTGAAAAAGCACTGGTCTTTTCATCCGCTTCACCTCTTCAATCCCAACAGGTTGTCGACGTAGCTTCCAATTTGAGGCGGCAGGCTGACCACGCCGATTGCATATAGAAACACATAGGCTGCCGCCATGACGATGAGTGAAACGAGAATTGAAAACAGGCTGGAAAACAAAGCGGAAAAAAGTTTGCCCACAGGCTGCAGGAAAAAGTCCAGAATCCGCAGAAATCGGCTTCGTTTGCGTTTCTCCCTCTTGGCCGTGTTGTTGTGGACAACGAACCGTGTTCTGGATACTGCGCCAAGAATCGAGTCGAAATCAAACCCGATCGAAAGGCAGGATCCGGCATACCATTTGAGAATGCGCTCCATCGACTCGTCCTGCATCATGGGAAACGGCTGCTCGAAATCACCCTCCTGGTCATGCGTGCCATAATTGCCGCAGATGCGGACGATATGCATGTAGGCGCTGATATGGGAGGGCAGGATGTCCTTCTTCTGCAGGGTGCTGATGATGCCTTCCAAAGGTTGTTTTTTCAGGGTTTTGTCCTTGTGGTCAACGGGAAGGTCAGCCAGATATCGGTCAAGAATGTCATTCACCATCATTTCAAGCGCATGCCTGTTGACCGAAAGGAATATTTTGGGATTGTCTTTCCTATTCAGGTAAGCTTCTCTGACCTGAACCAGGATGCTTTCGTTGAAATTTTGCCGGTGCTGATTCAAGAGCTCGCTCATCCGTGCCCCCCTACAGTTTTTTCCGTTTCCTTCCAAAGGAGATGAATGAAAGCATCAGCAGGAACAAAACCCCCAGGACTCCCAGGGAACCGTACCATGGAATGTTTTGAATCAGCTGTCCATTCTGGGCCTTTCCCAGCATGTTGATGGAGAACAGGATTTCAAAGAGCGAGACAGGGACGAAAATGGAGGTGATCAGGCCGATTTTCCGGTTTCTTTCCCCCGCAAGATAGTCTTCATAGGATTTGAGCTGGGCATTTACCTCATTGAACAGGGAAGCATTTTCGAATATTTTGCCCCAACGGCCATATATCTCCATATTGAGTTCATTGCGGCTGATCTGGGAGAACCAGCCTTTTGCAATGAATTCCATGATGAAATACCTGAGTTGTCGCACCAGCGAGGCGCTGCGGCGCTTTTCCGCATATTCCGCGAGACGGGTTGACAGGCTGATCAGGCAGGTCCTCTGGTGCAGGCTGAGCAAAAAGGAGACAAAGTCTATCGTCATGAAGTGTTTCACGTAGTCATCGGCCTGCTTCCTTGCATTGTCGTCGCGGTAGTCGTTGGCCTTGGCCAACAGGCAGCCGCCTGCTTTTCCAAAGCCATAGGACAGATTGGAATCTATCCGCAGCTGAAAAGACCCTGCGGAGGCCGCGGCGTACTCAATGTCATTCTGGAAGCGTGAATGCCCGCTTCCCGCATAGCTCTTGAGGTTGCAGACCTGATAGAGGGTTTTTTCAGCATCTTCCTTTCCGAGGAACGTGTCTTCGACTTCAACGGCGCAATAGACCAGTCCCTCCTCCACGCTGAAAGACAAGGGGAGATCGCCTGCCAGTGCTTTTATCATGCCATGGATTTCCTCAATGGCAAATACGCCGGTCCTGTTGAATGTGAGCAGATCCTCCATGCTGAACATGTGCGGGCCGCTGTCACCGTTCAGCTGCAAATCCCGGAATTCCCTGATGGCAAAGCCCACGCCATAAGAAAAGAGAATCAGGTAGGCAAGGCCCATGCCGGATTCCTGCCGAAAGATCCGGCAGTTCCCGGTTTTCCCGGCATCTGCGGGGCCGGACAGATGCAGGTAATCCCTGAAATGCGAATAAAAGGCCTCCGCCGGTATTTCCAGCGATTCAAGCCCCGTTTCCCGCACTTCGCCCGATTTGGAAAAGTGCTCGCATAACTGGTCATAACCCGTCTTTGCCCTTTTCGTGCGAAAGCTGAACGGATAGACAATTCTGCATTGGGCGGCTTTCACGGCGGGTATGGTAAAGCTTCCCACGGCGTCCGCCATTTCATCGAGTGTCAGAAGAGAGTATCTTCTCGGTGAATCGACGATGGTATAGCCATCCGATCGGCCGTCATACCAGGGGTCGTCGTGGGTGCACCATGCCTCGGCGAACCTGGGATGACTGCCATTCCGAAGCATTTCCCCCATGCGCATCTTTGCGGGATCATCCTTGTATATATCCTCTTCCTTGAGCAATTCAAGCCGTTCCAATTCAATCGCAAGGCCGAAAAGATCATAAGGCGCATTCGGGTTGACGGATATGATGGCCCTGTTCCGTTCGGGACCGGTTGTGTCGATATTCTCGCAAGGGTCGTTTTGCGGAATAAAAGTCAGGATGTAGCCGAAGCCTCCGGGAGCCCGATCGTCCGACCGTGCCCAATGCTTGTGCAGCGCACAGCCGGGCGCCTTTTTCCAAATCAGCGCATCGACATATTCGTTGTTGCCAGTCTTCACATTCCTTAGCCTGACACGTGTTTGTTCGGTGCATTCCCTGTCTTGAACATCCTTCTCGTAGTTGCCCAGATCATCCAGGGCGAGAGCGATTTCCGTTTCGAAAATGCAACCTGATTCCATGAAATAGGGTATCTGCATATCCCGGTTTTGCTCAGGGAGATTCAACAGCCTTGTGAAAATGTAATCCACAAGCGCCAGGCCTCGCATCAGCAGGCGTTCATCAAGGTCATGGTACGGCTGCGGCCCATCTGATGCAGTCATCCCGGCTTCCACTGCCAATGGAATGGACGCGGCCACAGCTGCAGGCGTCCTGACTGAGAACCTGTCAACATTCAACATGCCCGCATCCAATTGAGTTACATATTCGATTACCTTTTCATGGCAAGGTGGAAAGCATTTGTTTTCATGCCAATACTGAATCAGCCATATCGCAAGCCAGGCATCAAAATCAGGAAACCGGTGCGTGATGAAGGTGTCCACCTCTTCAGGCAGCAAATGGGTCGAAACAGGAAGCAGGCCAGAGGTAGACTTGTAAACACCGCCGGAAGGATATGCGCCGTGATCAAACTGATGATGGTCAATGATCCCTGGACAAAGCAGATTCCCGACATCCACCATGACACTGCCGTCACTTCGGGGACCCAGGGCCACAAACCCATGACCTGTGAATTTGTACTTGTATTTCTTGAAATCCATCAGCGCACCCCCCTGAAAGCGAATGCAGTGCAACGACCTGACAAAAGGACCTTTTCAAGGTGGCAGATTCCGCGTCGGCGGCTATGATTGAGATCCTGTTTCAACTATTGAGACCTTGCTTCAACAAGGGGAACGCCTAAGCAATTCTACACCATCGCAAGATGATTTGCCATGCATGACTGGGGGTCTCATCCGGAATTGGGCAAATCGGTCAGGGCTGCCATCTTTCCCTTGCAAAGCCTGATTAGGTCTGCCGTACTCACTTCCGCTTGAAGTCCGATTTTCCCCGCGCTGACCACGATCGTTTCATGCAGGTCCGCCGATTGGTCAAATATGGTTTGATAGTCCTTTTTCATGCCCAACGGGGAACAGCCGCCACGAATGTATCCCGTGACCTTCTCGATGTCCGCCACTTTGATCATCGCGACGGATTTTTCGGCGGTTGCACGCGCGGCCGCCTTCAAATCCAATTCTTTCGCCACGGGAATGACAAAAACATAGTATGTCCGGCTGGCTCCAACCGTGACAAGTGTTTTGAAAACCTGCCCGGGCGGCATGCCGATTTTCCCGGCCACAGTCACCCCGTCGGGAACCTCGCTTCCGACTTCATATGGATGCACCCCATAGGGGATGCCGGCCTTTTCAAGCAAGCGCATGGCATTTGTCTTGACGGGAGTCATGAAGTGTCCCTCCACAGATGGGTATTTTGCCGGAATTGCTGATTTATAGACGAATCCGACAGGCATCCAATAGACGAAGCCTATTTACTCTGCATTGAGGATATGAGATACTGACGTTAGTATACCCTAACGTTTTTTTGAGGACAAGCATTTCAAACACAGGGTACCAATCACAGGGTTTGAATGGCGTTTGGTATTGTATGGTGCCCTGAATCGGGACATTCGTGGCAACTGGATGGATTCCGGGAAAGCCGGTGGTGCATGATGGAACATAAGGTCTCCAGTCTGATTGAGCAGAAAATGCAAACAGAGGAATTGCTTCGTCAATCCCAGGAGATTGCCCATGTCGGGAGCTGGACTTATGAGAATGAAACAAATCTTCTGATTTGGTCGGATGAGGTCTATCGGATATTCGGTGTGCAGCCTCGCGAGTTTGGCGGGACAATGGAAGCATTTTTTGGATTGGTCGTCCCTGAGGACAGGGTCACGGTGCATGATGCCTTTTTTCATTCTTTGGATGAGGGTGAACCGGGATACGAAATCGAGCACCGTATCATGAAAATGGATACCGCTGAAGTGCGGTATGTCCACGAGAAGTGTTTGCATGTGCGCAATTCATCGGGTGAAGTGATTCGTTCGAACGGGATGGTTCAGGATATCACGGAACGCAGGCTGGCGGAAGAAGCCCTGAGGGCCAGCGAGGAAAAATACAGGCTCATCGCTGAAAATGCCTCGGATGTCATTTATGTGATGAACAGGACTCAGAACAGATACACGTATTTCAGCCCCAACATCCAGCAGCTTCGCGGCCTTACGGTGGAAGAAGCGCTGAATGAACCGCTGGAAGCGGCGCTGTCACTGGAATCGCTGATTGTCGTAAAGGAAAACATCGCAAAGGACATGAAGGAATTCATCGACGATCCGGCTTCGGTGAAGACGCACATCTCTGAAATTCGTCAACCCTGTAAGAATGGGGATTGGATTTGGGTCGAAGTATCGACGAAATATCGTTACGGTATTACGGGAGACATCGAGGTTGTCGGGATCATTCGCAACATCGATGCCCGAAAGAAGGCGGAGAAAGAACTGCTGATCGCGAAGAACAAATCCGACGCGGCCGTTGTCGCCAAAAGCCAGTTTCTCGCCAACATGAGCCATGAGATCAGGACGCCCATGAACGGCATGCTGGGCATGCTGCAGCTTCTGGAAATGAGTACGCTGGACGAAGAGCAGAAGGAACTGGTCGGCATCTGCAGAAATTCAGCCGAAACCCTTTTGTATATCATCAATGATATCCTCGACTATTCAAAAATCGAGGCGGGAAAACTGAGCCTGGACAAGAGACCGTTTTCCCTTCGCGACCTCATTCATGGCGTCATTGTCTTGTTCGATCTCGTCGCATCCAGGAAAGCGCTGTTTCTGGAATCGCACATTGAACAGGACGTTCCGGATCAATTGATTGGCGATCCGTTCAGATTGAGGCAAATCCTGTCCAATCTCATCGGCAATGCGGTCAAGTTCACAAAAAAAGGCCGCATTGACCTCTCTGTCAGAAATCTTCAGATACGGAACCGACAGGAGGTCACCCTGGAATTCATGGTCGGGGATACGGGAATCGGCATTTCCGAAGAGGGGATGGAGGCTCTTTTCCATCGTTTCAGCCAGGTTGACGGTACGGACACCCGCAGATATGGCGGGACCGGCCTCGGACTTGCCATATCCCAAAGCCTTGTGGAGCTGATGACCGGCAGGATCTGGGTTGAAAGCAAAATGGGAAAGGGCAGCACCTTTTTCTTCACGTGCGTTCTTGACATGGCAGATATGGAACAGGCTGCGATAAGGCCGACGGGCCCAGAGCAGGGTGAAATCGAGAAACAAAGCGTGGAAAACCTTCTCCTGGTGGAAGACGACGATACGAGCAGACTGCTCATCATCAAGCTGGCCATGAAAAAAGGCTGGAAAATCACGCTTGCGGAAAACGGCGATGACGCCATTGATATTTTCAGAAGCACCCGCTTTGACGCCGTGCTGATGGACATCCAGATGCCCGTCATGAATGGATATGAAGTGACAAGGGTCATGCGCCGGCTTGAGGAAAAGTCGAAACGGCATACGCCCATCATTGCCGTGACGGCCAATGCCATGAAAACAGATCAGGAAAAATGCCTCGATGCCGGAATGGACGATTACATCAGCAAACCGGTGAATGCGGATGAGTTTTTCGCGGTTGTCAGAAAATGGTGCTCTTTCGGAAAAAACCAATGAAAGCCGGATGACATTCGAAGAGTATAATGGGATTCAGCCGCCATGTGCAATCCAATATCGTGAGGCTCGGGAGGATATCACCATGTTTAACGGGTTTGGCATGAGTTTGTCCAACCTTTCGCTGATTTCAGATGCGGAATCGAGGACCATCTCACCGGAGAACAGAAAGGGAGAAAAAAGCGGAGCCTGCCTATCCGAAGTCGGTTCAGGTGCGGCCGCGGCGGCAAAGCTCGGTTTGGGGTGGAAAGTTTCGCCGTCCCTGACCATACAGCCCAATGAGATCATCAATTTGGCGGATTATGAAGGCATGGGAAGCATCTCGCAAATCTGGATGACTGTGACTGGCAACTGGAGGCACTCCATTCTGAGGATGTATTGGGACGATCAGGAACAGCCTTCCGTCGAATGTCCCGCCGGACACTTTTTCTGCGCCGGATGGAATCGATTCGCACAAGTATCGGCTTTTCCCGTGAATGTCAATCCGGGCAAAGCATTTGCCTGTTATTGGGAGATGCCGTTTCGGAAAAAATGCAGAATCACGCTTGAAAACATGAACAAATACCCCATTCAGATCTATTACCAGGTGAATTTGACGCTGACTGGCATTCCCGAGGAGGCCGCCTATTTTCATTGTCAGTTCAGGAGGGAAAACCCCGCAGGATTTGCCGTGCCTTATGTCATCGTTGACGGGATTGAGGGCAGAGGCCAATATGTGGGCACCTACATGGCATTTTCTCCGAAAAGCGGCGCATGGTGGGGAGAGGGAGAAGTGAAATTTTACCTGGACGGCGAAAGCAGTCCGACCGTATGTTCGACAGGGCTTGAAGATTATTTCTGCGGCTCCTACGATTTCATGGTGGAACGTGCGTATCATGCGTTCACCACGCCGTATTGCGGGATGCCGCAAGTTATTCTGCCGGACGGGAGATATGAATCGGAGACCAAAATCGGATTATACAGATTTCACATTACCGACCCTATCCGTTTCAGGAACAGTCTGTGCGTGACAGCACAGGATTTGGGATGGAACAGCGATGGTTCCCTGTATGTCGCGCGGCAGGACGACATATCCACTGCGGCCTTTTGGTATCAGACACTTCCGACGGCGCCGTTTCCCGCATTGCCGGACTGGCAGGAACTGGACATTGCGAGAGAACCGCACCCCCAGGGCCAGTGATATCGATCGAGTTTTTACACCGGAATCATCCTTGATTCTCGTGCAAAAAGTCGATTTTCGACTTTTTCATGCAAGTTGCATTTTGCAACTTGCATGCATCCGGCGGCAAATGCCGCCGGATGGCACCGAATCACGTGATTCGGTGTGTTGAAGGCACAAAATGTGCCTTCAACATGCAGGATG
>JANYKF010000246.1 GCA_025361665.1 Clostridiaceae bacterium | reverse complement strand
GACCTGACCATGGCATCCGACCGGAAAGTCGGCATGGTCAACGATTTCATGCTCGATGGCAAGGGCATGCTTTATGCCGGCACATACAGCGGCGCACTCCTCCTTTCTCAGGAAGCCATCCGGGCCTGGCTGGAAAACGTTACGGCAACCGGCTTTCAATGGATGTCCGAAAAAGACGGGCTGACAAGCCCCATGGTGAATGCGATGCTGTACGATATACGCGGGGATCGCTGGTTTGGCGCCTATATCGCAAATGGGGGAGGCATCGCGTGTTTTCATGATGGCGTCGTGCAGACATTCAATCACGATTCGGGTCTTGCCGCAGATTATGTGACCACCATCGCGGAAGACATCGATGGTGCCGTCTGGGTGGGAACCGGGGTCTATACGGCAGGCGGAGCAAGCCGGTTTGTCCGGCGAAACGGCACTTTTGTGCAGGATGGCCTGCTGACCCGGGATCTGGGACTGGCCGGTGAAAAGGTGCGATATATTCATATCGACCGGCAGGGCAACCGCTGGTTTTGCTCGGAATATGACGGTCTGGCCATTTTCGGGAAGGATGGGAAACGCATCCGGCTGTTGACGAAGCAGGAAGGCCTGCCGGACAACGAAGTGAAGCAAATGGCGGAAGACAAGGAAGGCAATTTGTGGCTTGCGTGCCGGAGAGGAGTGCTCCGCATCAGCGCGCAGGCGGCCGGAGTGGCAACAAAGCCATGAACACAGATCCCGCTCGATAAAATAGACGATACTCATAGCATGGATTCGAGAATCAGTTGAAAGGGAGATGGCAGCATGTCAAATAGCGCAGTGAACGCATGCCATGACCAAGACGGAGAGCCGCTGGTTCCTGTGAATTGCCGGAGTTTCGCGGCAATGTTTTGTGGCTCGTGAATTTTCTGGAATTTTCAACAGGGATCGGCGAGCATGTGCGTCCATACCCGATCCGATAATGGGAACGTATCTGCGCCCCTGTTGATATGCGCGTACAATCGTGGTACATTGGATGACGGGTATTGATGAATGGAATCTGGGAAAAGCTTGCCGAAGGGGAAAGCATCGGTCACAGAAGGCTTCATCGAACAGGGCGGATAACGGCCGAGGCCATCCGGATCCGATGCACCGGTATACTTGCCGAAGGTCCGGTGATACGTCGGTTCGCTGTTTACAGGTAACAAGCTTGCGCCGATGGACGGAAGGAGCATGACATGATGGATATTTTCGTTGCAGTCTCAGGAAATGACAATCATCCGGGTACCTCGGAACAGCCGGTCGCATCATTGGATCAGGCGCGTCGGATGCTTTCCGGCGGCGGAACAGCCTGGCTCGGTTCGGGAACCTGGTATCTGACCGATACCCTTGTCCTTGGGCCTGCGGACTCCGGAATCTCTTTCCGGGCGCTTCCCGGTGAAAAGCCGACCCTCAGCGGCTGTATTCGTATTCAAGCCAAATGGCAGCACTGGGAACGGGGAATCTGGCGCTGCCCGGTTATGCAAGGCCTTGTCGTTTCCGAGCTCTTCGTCAACGGGAAGCGCCGTCCGAAAGCACGTTATCCGGATGAGGATCTTTCCATTCCCGGAAAAACCGGTTATATCCATGCGGCTCCGTCTGATTCGACGTGGCCGCACACATGGATGAAATTCGACCCTGCCACTTTCACGAAAAAACGCTGGGAAAACGCGGTTGGCGCGGTTCTTCACATCTTTCCCGACAACTACTGGGGAAACCTGCAGTGGGAAATCAAATCGATTGACTGGGACAACCATGTCGTTCATTTTGGGAAAGGCGGATACCAGATCCACCATTCACGTCCGGCGGCAAGCATTTCGGAAGATTCGCGTTTTTTCATTGAAAACGTCTTTGAAGAACTGGATGCGCCGGGAGAGTGGTTTTACAACCCCGAAGGCTGGCTCCATTACATGCCCCATCCCGATGAGGACATGAGTACGGCCATTGTCGAAACCTCATCTCTGAAACAGCTTGTACGGATATGCGGCAGCGAAGAAGCACCCGTGAAAAACGTCTGTTTCGAAGGCATCCGGTTTGCCAATGCCGCACCGACCTATCTTGATGAATACATGACCCCGTCAAGGGGAGACTGGACGCTGCACCGCGGTGGAGCCGTCGTGATGAATGGGTGCGAGGGCAGTGCGGTCACCCGCTGCTTTTTTGACGCGGTTGGCGGCAACGGGGTCTTTCTGGACGATTACAACAAGGATTGCCGGATATCGGGAAATCTGTTCTCGGAAACCGGGGAGAGCGCCGTTGTCATCTCCGGCACGAAAATTCGCTGCGCCGGCTCACAGCATCCCTTTTCCGAGAGGATAACCGTGGAAAACAATCACATGCATCATCTCGGTCATTACGGCAAGCAGACGGCCGGCGTCTTCCTGTCGGTCACACGGCGCAACATTGTCCGTCATAATCATATCCATCACGTGCCCCGTGCCGCCATCTGCATCAATGACGGCACTTGGGGGGGGACACTTGATTGAAGGCAACGACATCCATGACACTACGCTGGAAACCGGTGACCACGGTCCGTTCAACGCATGGGGCCGGGACAGCATGTGGTGCCACGAACATGGCCATGGACCCGCCTGTCATGGGGCGGGCGCCGTGCTGGACGATGCCCTGGAAACCACGTTTATCCGCGGGAACCGTTTTGTCGATGACAGGGGCTGGGGAATCGACCTGGATGACGGCGCCTCCAATTACGTCATCGAGGAAAACCTGACCATTGGCATCAGCGTAAAGCTGCGCGAGGGAGACTGGCGCACCGTCAGAAACAACATCTTCATCAACGGGGCCAATTCTCCTTGTTTCCACATGGGCAACATTGACAACCATGACAGGTTTGAACGCAACATCATTGTCATGAATACTGGCCATGATATCCCGGAGACCGATGTTAACTTTTCCAAGGGAAAAAGCGGCGGCCGCGTTTATGAACTGATTAGCCCGCCCGTGACCGGCAGGTGGCTGGAAACAATGGACAACAACCTGTTCTGGAACGATATCGGCCATTTTGTCGCGAGAGTGTATCCCCGTCCCATTCGCAGTGCCGTGTTCGATTACGGTCTGGAGCAATGGCAGGCGATGGGATACGATACCCATTCTGTTTTCGCAGACCCTTGCTTTCAGGATGCAGCCAAGGGTGATTTCAGATTGAATCAGGATTCCCCTGCCTTCGATGTCGGATTTGCTCCCTTTCCGCTTGATGAATTCGGACCCGATCCAAGTCAAGGCAAGAGCTGGGAACAAAAGGAGAATCAGAATCATGAATGATCTCTCGGCCAGCATCACGATTCACTGCGCGCAGGACAAAGGCAGGATCAATCCATGGATATACGGGCAGTTCCTTGAACATATCGGTCATTCCACAGATCTTGGATTGCATGCCGAAATGCTGACTGAGCGTGGATTTCACCTCGAACGGGGCGGTCCTGCCTTCATGTGGCGCAAGATGACCGATGATCCATCGTTTTCCTGCTCGTTGAGCATGAACAACCCATATGGCGGCGACAAATGCCTGGTGATGAGGGTGACTGAGGATACCGGCGAAGATCAGGGCGTCTGCCAGGCATTTGTTCCGGCTCGAAAAGATGAAATGCTGGACGGGTACGCATACCTGAGAAGCCCGATTGGGTCCGGGCAAATGACCGTTGGCCTGCGAAAACGCGGAAGCAACGAGATATATTCCAGCGCTGTTTTGATGGGATTGAAGCCATATTGGCAAAAACACCGTTTTACTCTGATTCCCTGTGCCGATGATGCCGATGCGGAGTTTACCATCGCCGCCGGCAAGCCCGGGCAGTATGCCATCGGCAGTGTATCCCTGATGCCGCTGCAAAACAGGGAGGGACTTCCTTTTCGCGAAGATTTGCTGCAGGCATGCAAAGCCCTTCGACCAACCATCATCCGTTGGCCCGGCGGCTGCTTCGCAAGCATTTACGACTGGAAGGATGGAATTGGTCCGGTTGAGGACAGAAAAGCACATTTGACCTACGACTGGGGCGATGGCGGGGAGACGGATCCGTATACTTTCGGCACGGATGAGTACATCGCCTTTTGCCGTGAAACCGGAGCAGAACCGCTGATAGTCCTGAATATGACCCGGGGGATCCATGATGCGCTGGACTGGATGGAATACTGCAACGGCGGCCCGGAAACGGAATGGGGCGCTTTGAGGGCGCGAAACGGTCATCCCGATCCCCATCATGTCACTTGCTGGTCCATTGACAACGAACTGTGGCACTGGATGATGGATGAAGACAAGTATGTGGAGACCGCGAATGAATTCATCGATTCCATCCGCAGCCGGTTTCCTGATGTCAGGCTCTGGATTGTCGGGTCGGGACAGCCCTTTGAAGCACTTGACAATCCATTGACGCGGGCCACTGCGGGTCCGCGAATCCTGTCGGGCATGACGGGAAAGGTGGACTACTCCAGTTACCATTACTATTACGCGTCCGATTATCCGGACTATTCATCCCTGATGGCATCCAATCTTGACCTGGAGGCACTTTTTCACCAGGAATACGAGAAATTCAGGGAAACCGGACAAAACACCCAAATCGCCATGGATGAATGGAATCCGGGCGGTCTTGACTTCACGTCCGGATTGGCTTCAGCCCTTCTGCTGAACAGTCTGGAACGCATCAGCGACATTGTGCCGATGGCCACGCCGGCAGTGTGGATTCGCAACAGCCGGCTTTCCAGCGATCTATGGAACAATGCCCTGATCAATCACGACCACAGGGGGTGGTTCCCGTCGGTTACTTATCTTGCCATGAAATTGTGGTCCGGGAGTCGGGCAGATCACTTGCTGGAATGTGTGGTGACATGCGGAAGCATCGTTTGCAGGCGGCTCCGGCGGGAAAATGGTATGATGATGGAAACAATGGAACCAGTCCCACTGCTGGATGTGACAGCCTCCCGGGATGCCTGCAGGATTGTCGTGAAAGTAGTCAACCGATCGCAGACGAACGATATTCGATGCCAGGTTGCCCTTGAGGATCTGATGGCAGGTTCACCCGTGTCGGCATATGCTGATGTTCTTTCCAGCGATGATCCGGAAGCGGTCAACTCCCACGAAAACCCAGTCAATATCGTTGTTCGCAGGATGGATCTGCAGATGTCTGCGCATAGTGCGGTCTTCTGCTTTCCCAGGCACTCGGCCACCGTTTTGAACTTTATGCCGGACCCACGGTGAAAGAAAGAGGCAGGTTCCCCGGAACCCGTGGAGCCTGTATGGAACCGATACCGGAGGAGGATTCTGCAATGAGAAAAACAAACTGTGCGTTCATCGGGTGCGGAAGCATCGCAAATGCTCATTGTGACAGCCTGATTCGGCTGTGGCATGCGGGGTATCGTGATTTTGACATATCCGCCTTGTGCGATACCGTCGTTGAACGGGCGGATAATCTCGCGGACAAGTTCAAAGAGATTTTGGGGCACAAGCCGAGGGTTTATGGTGATGCCGAGGTCATGCTTGGAAGCGAGAAGGAACTTGACAGCGCCGCGGTTTTCACCCCCCCATTCCAACCACCATGTGTCGGCTGTCATGGTCATGGAAGCGGGCGTGAATGCGATGACCGAAAAGCCCATGGCTCTTACGCTCAGGGCGGCAGCCATGATGATGGACAAGGCGAGTGAAACGAACAAGTTTCTGCATGTCCTGGAAAATTATCGTCTGGACCTGGTTGAAAGGGCGATAAACTGGGCCATCGGGCGCGGGATGATCGGACAGCCCCGCATGCTTGTGTGGATGGATATCGGTGAAAGGAAATGGTATTGGGACTGGCGCGATCACAAGGACATCGCAGGCGGCGGATGGACACTCGACGGCGGTGTTCACTATTCGGACCTGTTCCAGCATCATCTCGGCGACATCCGCAAGGTGTCTGCCGTCATGGCGGGTTTTGACAATACGCGCTTTGTGAAATTCAAAAGCATGGACGACTACGAACAGGCGCTGCTTGAAAAGCGATATGCGTATTTTCGCAAGACACGCTCGCTCAAGTCGGTGGATCCGTCTTCTTTTGAGCAGCCGGTGGAGGCCACTGTCGAAGACAGCACATCGGCAATCCTGGAGTTCGAAAACGGCGTCATCGGCACATGGGTCGTCAGCCGCGCCACACCAGGGAAGATTGACCGCTCCAATGCCATCTATGGTTCGGAGGGGGCCATGGTTTGGGGCGAGGGCATATACAACGTCCGGCAGGAGCTTGCAGTTCCACTTGATGAATTGGTGAAGCAATTCAGGGAACAGCTGATGTCAGATCAGAATGAGTTCTATTTTCCACTCGGATTGACCAATGCACTCGCCATCGAGTGGAAACAGCATTTTGATGCCGTCAAGGGTGTTCGGCCGGTTGAGGTGACTCCCATGATTGGGTACAAGGCCATGGCGATTCCCATGGCGATCTATGAATCGGCGACAATCGGCGCGCCGGTGCTTGTCCAGGATGTATTGGACCTGAAGGTCGAGGCCTATCAGGGTCCACTCAATACAATAGCCGGCATTCATGGCACAAGCCCGAGAATCAGCTGAAAGGGAGATGGCATCATGTCAAAAAGCGCAGTGGACGCATGTCGTGACCAAGACGGAGATTACCAGGTTCCAATGGATTGCCGGAGTTTCGTGTCAATGGCTGATATCCACCACTCCGGCACGATAGGTGTTCCATCACATGGGCTGCCAATCGGCAACGGCATCATGGGCAGCCTTGTCTGGAACTCAAATGCCAGTACGCTGAAATTTCAGTTGAACCGTGTCGACGTTTTCGGCTACAACAGTGCCGGCACCGATGTGAAAGACCATGAAGACTATGGGTACGGCTGCGGTTTCGTCAGCATCGACCTGGGGGGGACCCCCTTTGAGCACGGCACAAGCCAGCATCTTCATCTGTATGAAGGAAAGCTGACCATCCATGGCGAGGGTGTGTGCGTCGATATCATTTCGGATATGGACGCTGATATTTTTGCGGCGAGGATTACTGACACGCGAAAAATCCCTTCGGCAATCACAATCGACCTCACCATGCTGCAGGCACCTGATGTCGCGGTTGGCACCCATGCCGCCACATTGCGGACAAGTGACGGCGATGGACGGATTCAGCTGCTGCAAGTCTTTCAGCAACCCGCGGCATCAGTTTTCTCTCAGTTTGACCACTATTGCGCGTCTGCCGTCGTAGTCGGGGCGGATGGGCGCATCGGCACCGCAGGATACCCGGACGTCATGACCGTGCGCCTGTCCCTTCCGGCGGCGGCAGGTACCTTTACTGTCTATATGGGAAGCCATGCGGCGATGAGCCGGGAAGCCGATGTGTCTGCAAAAGCGTATGAAAAGGTCAGTGAGGTGATAACCGGCGGATTTGATCTGATTGATGCACGCAACAGAAGATGGTGGGAGGATTTTTGGTCGAAGTCCCATGTCCATCTGCCTGATGACAAGGCAACCATTCAATACCAGAAAAAATGGACCTATTTCCAATACTTGTCCGCCATATCCATGAGGGGGGAGTACCCTGCGAAGTTCAGCGGGTTGATTTGGAACGCCCATGGGCTGCATCTGCCTTGGGGTGCCATGTTCTGGGGATATAACCAGGAATGCCTGCACTACTCCCATGATGCTGCGAACCATTCAGAACTGATGAATCCGTACTATGAAATGCATAACAGGAATTATATCGGCTATGCCGAGGCGGCCATGCAGCAATGGGGAAGCCGGGGGATCTTCATCAACGAAACCGAAGCCCATAATGGCCCGGAATTGCTTCCTGACGCGATTGCCGAAGATTTGAAGCACTTTATGCTCGAGGGTGCCGGTCCGTCAAAGGAGTTGACTTTATTTGCCTCCGCACGGCACTGGCATATTTCGAGATGGCAGATTGTCCCCACTCATTGGACGGCTTTCGTCACAATCAACGCGGCTGAAAAGGCTGAGCATTACTGGAACAGATACCTGTACACGCTTGATGGGGATTTCCTTGCCTCACAGGCGTATCCCATGCTCAAAGGGGCAGCGGAATTCTATCGGAACTTTCCCAATCTCAAACGTGAAGCGGATGGCAAATGGCATATCTGCAGGACCAGCCTCCATGAACACATTCTCGGAGGAAAGGATAATGTGGACGATCTTGCTTTCATGAGGGGCGTCATGCAGGCTACGGCAAAGGCTGCATTGATTCTTGACAAGGATGCGGATCTCAGGCCTATATGGCGGGAAATAGCGGAAAACACCGCCCCGTACCCTGTCGGCGGGCAGCCGGATGCCATCGGTTCCATTTCACATCCTGCGGGGAAGGTGACATGGTGCCAGGGGAGGATGCCGGCCGTTGCGACGAGAGGACTTTTCGGAGCCGAAAGTCCCCGCTTGCGGATGCTGGAGAATTATGACCTCCTCACCCTTGAAACCAAAGAACAGGGAATGGACAATGGAGAATGGGAAATGGCCGTCAACACGTTTGAAGCGCATCCGGGATACGTTTCGAACATGGAAAAAGGCGAATACCAGTACGCGGGCGGCCGATACATCCTGGATGCCGCCAGGCTCGGGCGTCGTGAATTTCAGCAGATCCTGGACAACCTCAACCGGAAAATAGATGCCAAGACAATGGCCAGCACGAACCGCCTGGGTTTCACGACAAGCGATCTGGAGGAACTGCAGGGTTACGGGATATTCAGTGCGGGTTTGCAGGAAGGGCTGATGCAGAGCATTGCCCCAGGACCCGGAACTGCCCCTGTGATTCGCGTGTTCCCAGCGTGGGATTTGGAAAAATCCGCATCATTCAAGCTGCTTGCCAAAGGCGGCTTCCTGGTCTCTTCCTCCGTAAAGGACGGCATCATTCTTTTTGTCAACATAGACGCCCAGCTTGGAGGCGTTTGCAGCATCAGGAGTCCATGGCCCGGGGATGGCGTCGCCGTTTTCAGAAATGGTTTGGAGGCGGAAATCCTGTTTGGGAATCTCCTGGAATTTTCAACAGGGATCGGCGAGCATATAGAAATGACCAGATTGGGTACTGGCATTGATTCATGAAAACGTATCTGCGCCCCTGTTGATATGCGCGTACAATCGTGGTACATTGGATGACGGGGAGTGACCCCGAATGCCGTATTCCGACGTATCATGAGGAATTGGAACCGGAAAGGGATGGTGGTATCATGGCGAACCGCGATTATAAGAAAGATGTGAAGAAAAAGAAAAAGGCTGATGCGGCTCCCGCGGCAGGCGCGAAAGTGTTGAAAACCGTCGTTGCGCAGCCCGAAGTCATCACTAAGAAAAAAGGCGAGAAGTAGGGTGGCGTCGTCCGGATGGATGTACGGCAGGCCGGCGGCAGCAGTAGCTGCGCATGCCGGCCTTTTTGCAATTTATGAGCACAGCTCCAGCAAGCTGCCGAAACCTCATTCATGAGCACAGCTCCAGTAAGCTATCGAAACCAAACGTACAGGAGGAACAGGAATGTTCGCTGATATGAGGCGCAAAGACAGGGAGATGACCCCGGACGAAACCCTGAAACTTCTGTCCGGGGCGGAATATGGTGTGCTGACAGTCGTGGGGCGAAATGGGTACCCCCATCCGGTTCCTATGAACTATGCCTGGAAAGAGGGAGCCATCTGGCTGCATTGTGCCAAAGAAGGCAGTAAGCTGGATGATATCCGTGCCAATGCGAAGGTGTCCTTTTGCGTTGTCGGCGATGTGGAAGTGCTGGCGGAGGGGTTCAGCACTCGATATGCCAGCGCGATCGTCTACGGGGTTATTTCCGAAGTTTCCGGAGAAGCGGCTGAAGCCGGATTGTTCGCACTGGTGGAGAAGTATTCGCCCGGTTATCTGACGGAAGGGAAGGCGTATGTTTCCCGGGCATCCGCCGACACCTGTGTGCTGCGCATGGATGTCCGGCACATGACCGGGAAGGCCCGGCGATAGTCCGAAGATGATTCCACATGCAAGTTTGATTCTCGGGCAAAAAGTCGATTTTCGACTTTTTCATGCAAGTTGCATTTTGCAACTTGCATGCATCCGGCGGCAAATGCCGCCGGATGGCACCGAATCACGTGATTCGGTGTGTTGAAGGCACAAAATGTGCCTTCAACATGCAGGATG
>JANYKF010000192.1 GCA_025361665.1 Clostridiaceae bacterium | reverse complement strand
GTCACGATATCCTCGCCTTTGCCAAGGCTCAGGCGGTAGAAGGCTGCCATGGCTTTCACCAGCGACGTGATTTCCGGACGGTTGTGCTTCAGGCCCATCATGTTGATGAGATCGAGCGTATTATACAGGAAATGCGGGTTGATCTGCGCCTGCAGCGCCTTGAGTTCCAGATTCTTGTTTTCGCGGCCCAGGCTGTATTTGTCCTCCAGCAGTGCATCGATGCGCCGCATCATATCCTGATAGTCACTTTCCAGTTCGTCAATCTCATCCCCGGCGTTATTCTGTTTCCTGTGTTTCCGGTTGCCATTCAAGAGAACCCCATCGGTCCCGAATGTCCGCATGCGATCCGCGAGATGGCGGATACGGTTTGTTGAGGACTGGGCGGCCCAGAAAGCCAGCGGCAAAGAAAGCGGGGCCATGATGAGGAAAATGAAGAGGATGCGTTTCTGCGTCTGCGTTCCCAATGCCAGCACATCCTTCGAGGGAATGTATACTGTCAGGGTCCAGTCCGAACGCCGGATGGTCCGGGTACCGGCCAGATAGCCGATATCCCCGACCATGACCTTCCCGCATTCCCCTTGTGCCAGACCTGATGTTTCGGCTTCCAGGAGGATGCTTTTGGCAACGGCCTCGTCAATCCGATGAAAGTTCACGGAAGTACAGACGACTTCCCCCTGCGAGTTGGTCAGCATAAGCGTGGCGGAAGGCGCATACTGGCCCTGGTCCAGAATGTCCTGCAGCGTGGAGACGGGCATGTCGGCCCGGATTAGGCCGATGACGCTTCGAAGGCTGTCAGCCGAGGGCATCTTGCGCACGGCTGTGACCATATTGGCCGAATCAGGATTCGACAGTCTTCCGGGCGCATACCAAAGATATCCGGATTGCCCATCGATGATCTCACGATACCAGGATTCCCCCGCCACCTCGTCCAGCAGCGTAAAATCGCGGTTGGATGAGATGCGGGAGAGGCCGCTGGCGAAATACAGGTGGAACCGGCTGATGTCTTTGTTGCTGCGCATGTTGAACAGTACCGTGTTCAGCTTGCCCGCGTCCGCCCACCACTTTGAAAGGTTGTTCTCATAGCCGCCGACCGGTTCCGTGATCAGTTCGAGGATGGTTTCATTGGCAGCCATGATGTCCAGGATATCGATCACGGCACTGCATTTGTTTTCCACGAAACTGGCCGTCTGCCGCAGGGCCTGTGCCGTGGTATACAGCGCCTGTGCAGCTGTTTCCCTGTTGTTCAGCTCAAGATTGACCAGCGAAAAAATACCCGCCATGGTGGAAAGCATCAACATGAAAACGAGCGTCAGCTTGAAGCGGATGCCCAGGTTGCGCAACTGTTTCTTCCCGCGCCATTTCATCCCCGCAGCCTTTCCCGGTATTCCGTGGGCGTGATGCCGGTTACCTTCTTGAAGAGGGTCGAGAAATAATTCGCATCCACGAATCCGGTTTTTTCCGCCACGGTGTATAGGCGGGCACCCTCATCGTGAAGCAGCTCCATGGCCTTGTCCATACGGATCTCCGTGGTGTATTCGATGAGTGTCTTGCCGGTTGCCTTCTTGAAAAAACTGCACAGGTAACTCTGGCTCAAATGCACGGAGTCCGCAACATCCTGCAGGGTCAGGTCGGCCCTATGGTAATTTGCCTGCACGCAGGCGTAAATCAGCAGCAGCTTCCGGTCGGCGGCATCTTCCTGCCGCAGGTGGGCCCGCGCATGATCCATCACGAAATCAGCCAGTTCATGGATTCGGGACATCTTGCCGAAGCGCGACCAGATATAGGGTTGATCCGTCTGACGGGCAAACAGGTCCGCCTTCCCTTTCAAAGTATAGTCCAGCGTCACAACGACGAGATTGAAAAAAACATTCTTCACATGGTTGATATTTCCGTCATGGCACTCTATGGCCGCGGAGACGAGACCGGATACCAAGTCGCTTACGCCGGCCATGTCGCCGCGGGCCAGCAATTCGCGGAAGATTCCCGCCAATCCGGGTTCCGGAAGGAACGGTGTTTCCGGCATCATTTCACCGGTCATGCAGCATTTGTCCTGTTTCCGGTAGAACAGCTGCCGCATGGCCTCGCCCGCCAA
>JANYKF010000185.1 GCA_025361665.1 Clostridiaceae bacterium | reverse complement strand
TTTCGATTTTGTTCAAGAGAATATCATCAATCATCGTTTTCAAAATCTCCTCATTGCTTGAACAATATTTCTTGGCGTTCTTCATTCAACATGGCATACGATTTATATGCAATCATTTCATCGCGGAGGACTTGGTTCATCTGGCTGCAGTAAATTCTCTTACCGGCGGCGATGATTTGCATCCTCAACACGGTTGACGCATTCTTCATATTGATCAAATCGACTTCATGACCAAGGATATCCGCCAGATATTGAGCCGCTTCAAAACAGGAAAGCGCACTTGCCGTCTCGAAACTGGAAAAGGCAATGTCTATGTCGCTGTCGATGCGCAAAGCCTCTTTGGCGGCACTGCCAAACAAATAGACTGCATAGGCGGAAAATTGTTCAACAAGAAAATCGATGGCTTTGCCAAGATTCGGTGCATCGATCGGCGATACTTTATTCTTTCCGATGATGGTTTGGAAATTGTTCATGTCGCTCATAACAACCCCGAAAATCCGCCATTGATGTGATATGCGCAGGCAAAAGATGAAATGGTGATCCTCCTGTTCAGTACACACTCACAGTATACCTTTTTTGCATTCATCTCGCCATATGTGAGCACGCTCCACGGGTGAGGTGCCAGCCTCACAGGACAACGGCGCCCAATGCCTTGATGCCATACAGCGCGACACCGACGGCAAAGCCGCAGATGGCACCGTTTACCCGGATCCACTGCAGGTCGTTTCCCACTTTCCCCTCTATCATCTTGATGAGCGTGGCGGTGTCGAACCGTTCGATATTTTCCCTGACAAGCCGGCCGATGCTTTCATGATGGCTGTCTATGAACTGGGAGAGCTGGGTGTCGATGAACGTTTCAAGCTTCAGAACCATGTCTTCATCCCGGGATGCCCGTGAAAGGATGCTTTCCAGAAAGGGAATGATCTTGCCGTCCATGGTGCAGGCATCGTCTGCCAGTCTCAAAACATCTTTCTGCGCCTTCTCCAGGCCCTGCTTGAGATAGCCGTCCAATTGACCCCCGTTCAGGATGTCCTGCCTGTATGCGTCAAGCTTTTCGAGTACATCCCTGTTATGGTGCAGATGCGCGACGGATTCACGCATGGAAGTCAAGATGGCCATCCGGTTCCGATTTTCAGTGTTTCTCATGTCCCTTGCAACGGACAAAAGGAATTCCTGCAGCATCTTGCCGATCTTTTGTTCCCCCATCATCCCGACAACGGTCGGTACGGATAGTTTCATCAGCCCCTTCAATGGCATGGTTTTGATAGCGTTGACCGCTACCGTACCGATTTCCAACTGAAATTCCTCATTGGACACGGACTCTTCCGCTTTTTCAAGCAAAAGATTGAAGGCGGCTTCATCATAGTGCCGCTTCAGGCTCTCGTCAGCCAGCATTTTGACAAGAACTCCGATGTCCAGCTGCTGCAGGTACTGGTTGATCAGTTCGCGCAGCAAGGTCTGAACACCATCAATGGGCAGTGCCGTCGCAATACTGCGCAGCACTTGCGTCAGAATGGACTTTACGGCATCCAGCCGCAGGTTTTTACCTGCCGTTTCCAGTAATCTGCGTGCGATATCCAGATCCTGAACCTTTTTCAAGATGCTCTTCTTGTTGAGCAGATCATTTTCAACGGTGGAAACCAGGGCTTGTGTGATGCGGTTCCGGTTCCCCGGAAGAATGGCGGTATGGGGAATCGGCAGTCCAAAAGGGTGCCGAAAAAGCGCAGTCACCGCAAACCAGTCGGCGATGCCGCCCACGAGCCCGGCTTCGAATCCGCTCAGGAGGGTCAGCACCCATCCGTTGTCCCGCCATGCAATGCGGCTGATGATCAGGGTCGCGATGAATCCGACGGCCATGGCAAGCAAAGAGGTGGAGGCAATCCGTTCGGTTTTTCCAGTCATGATGGTTCCTCATATCCGTGAACAACCGGATATTCTGCAGTCGCTGATTTGTCCGGTCTACATCTATACGGGGAAAGTCTCGATATGTTGCAGGAAGCTGCATCCGTATCCGCTTCCCAAAATGAATGAATTGCAGATTATACTACACATGCTTCGCGGCGAATCACAAACAAGCCATGAAAATGCGCTCATGATTGATTGGATTTTCATTGCCAGAACAGCGTATTTTCAAGATAGGATACCGGAACGGGTGGAATCATGATATCATATTTTTCATTGACCGGATCGTCCGGCATGGAATCGGCCGGATTGCCCGTCAGGCATTGGCCGGATCGTCCGGCACAATGCTCAGGCAGCATCCGGTACCACATCGATGGGCATCTTGCATCGCAAAGGAAGGCATGGCATGTTTAAAACGAAAGGTCTGTTTCATCCCGGCATGAAGCGGGAAGTCATCCTACTTTTCATTGCGATTGCGTTCATCGGCTTGTCCCAGGGGTTCGCCGAGAACCTCTGGACCAACTACTACAGCATCATCGGCATGCAGACCTCCGATCGGACCCTGCTGGAACCGATTCGGGAGATGCCCGGCCTGCTGATGATGTTCATCATCGCCGCCCTGTCCTTTCTCACCCTGGGGCGCATGGGTGCCATCGCGATGCTGACAAGGGCCTCCGGGCTGATCCTGCTGGCCTTCCTGGTGAATTCCTTCAGCCCCCTGTTTCTCGTTTTCATGGTCGTGGTCAGCCTTGGAGACCATATTTTCATGCCGTTGCGCAACAGCATCGGCATCACGGTGGCACGGGTCGGGAGCGAGGGCAAGGTCATCGGGGTCATGGATGCCATGGCGACCGTATTGTTCATGGCGGCAAGCCTGCCCATCCTCTTTTTCTTCAGTGGGAAACAAATCGCCGATTATCGGCTCCTGTTCATCCTTGCCGCCATTTCGTCGCTGATGGCCGGAACCGCGCTCTTCCTGATGCGGACACGCCGGTCGGCCGAAGTAACAGTAAAAGCACGGCTGGTATTCAAGAAGAAATTCTGGCTGTATTATCTCATCAGCTTCATCAGCGGTCTGCGCAAACAGATTTTTCTTGTCTTCGCCCCGTGGATGCTGGTGAAGACTTTCTCCCAACCCTTGCAGACCATGACGCTGCTGAGCATTGTCGGCGCATTCACCATTTTCTTCTTCAATCCGTTCATGGGGCATCTCATCGACCGGTATGGGGAACGCAGGCTGCTTGTGGGCGGCGGAATAATCGCAACGGCCATATACGCGACATACGCTGTTCTTTGCACAAGGAGTCCGGAGGATTCCATTGTGGTTCTCGCGCTGCTCGCCCTGAGCTTTATTGACAGATTGTCCCAGTCGACGCTCATGGGCCGTGATGTTTTCGTCAAACATACGGCGGACCATCCGGATGAAATCATGCCCACACTGTCTGCGGGCGTCAGCATGGACCATATCGCAAGCGTACTGTCTCCAATGCTTGGCGGACTGCTCTGGGTAACACTCGGTGCGCAATGGGTATTCATCGCCGGAGCGGTCATCGGCATCCTATACACATCCATGTGCTTCCTGGTTCCCCCAAAGAAGAAGGATGTTCCGCAGGAAGTCGCAAACGCGGTCTGAATCGGCTGCAATCTTTTCGTATCGGCTGGGTTGCTGCATCGGCTGGCCTCGGCTGGTTTGTTGTATTCGCTGACACGCAGGGATATACTGAAATTGGAATTCCATTCAGGATCATGTACAAAGGGCAGGGGGGTTCACATGAATGTTTTCAGTTTTGTAGAAGGAATCGAGACAATGCAGGCGATCCTTTTCATCCTGGGGCTGCTTTTGCTGATAGTCGAGGCATTCATGCCCGGATTCGGGATCGCCGGCATCACGGGCCTGGCATTATTGGTCGTCGGCATCGTCATGACTGCCCGGAATGCTTCTGAAGCCTTTGTGATGGTCATGATCCTGCTTCTGCTCGTGGCTTTGATGGCTTTGGTCATCCTGCGGTCGGCCAAAAAAGGCACTTTGTCGAGGAAGCTGGTTCTCTGGTCGGCGGCAAGGCATGAAAACGGCTTCAGCGCGTCGGCGGACACAACTTCCCTGACGGGCAGGGAAGGCATTGCCGTGACCATCCTGAGACCGGCTGGAACCGGGGAATTCGATGGGCAGCGGCTTGATGTGGTTTCCGAAGGGGCATTCATTGAACGCGGCTCCAAAATCAAAATCATCAGGACCGAAGGCAGGCGGATTGTTGTGGAACCGGTCAAACAGGGGTAAGGAACCATTTCCCGCAGCGCGGAAAGAAAGGAACGGTTATTATGGGTGCAGATTTCATTGTCTATACGCTGATCATCACGGCCATCATCATTGTCCTCTCCTTGTTCTTCAGTTTCGTTCCGGTCGGACTCTGGATTTCCGCTGCGGCGGCCGGGGTCAAGGTCGGCATCTTCAACCTCATAGGGATGCGTTTGCGCCGCGTTGTCCCGACCAGGGTGGTAAACCCTTTGATCAAGGCGATCAAGGCGGGATTGCATGTCAACATCAATCAGTTGGAAGCGCATTTCCTCGCAGGGGGAAATGTCGACAAAGTGGTCAATGCGCTGATAGCCGCGCAGCGGGCTGAGATTCCGCTCGTATTCGAGCGGGCGGCCGCCATCGACCTGGCGGGATGCGATGTATTGGAAGCAGTTCAGATGAGCGTAAATCCGAAAGTGATTGAAACACCTTTGGTAGCGGCCATCGCAAAGGACGGCATCGAATTGAAGGCGAAGGCGCGTGTCACGGTTCGCGCCAACATCGAGCGCCTTGTCGGCGGTGCGGGCGAACAGACCATCATTGCCCGTGTCGGGGAAGGCATCGTCACGACCATCGGTTCGGCCATGAGCCACAAGGATGTGCTGGAAAACCCGGATCGCATCTCAAAGACCGTTCTGAGCAAAGGTCTTGACGCAGGTACGGCTTTTGAAATCCTTTCCATCGATATCGCGGATGTCGATGTCGGCCGCAATATCGG
>JANYKF010000171.1 GCA_025361665.1 Clostridiaceae bacterium | reverse complement strand
GCCGCCGCCGCGAAGATCATCCCTTGCAGCAGCGTCACCCACAAGACGACGCAATACCAAATCACCGGCGGCGCGCTTGCCTTTCACGGATTCCTCCAGTTCCTCATGAAAGTCCCAACGCCGGCTTCCTGGACGGATCAGGCCGAAGTTGCCGTGGGAACCCGGGTGTTTTCCATCGTCAAGAGTCCGAACATCCTCGGGAGCATCATGGTGCTGCTCCTGCCGCTGGCATTTGCCGTGCTCATCCGTCCTGGCGTCAAACCGGCGATGCGGCTCATCATGGGCGCCGTCGTCGGTGCCATGGGCCTCTGCGTGCTCCTCACCCAGTCCCGGGGGGCCTGGCTGGGTCTGGCTGTCGCAATGGTCTTGTTCTGCCTGATGGTGAGGCCGGCCTGGCTTTTCATCCTGGCGGGCGGTGCGTTCGCATCCCTCCTGCTGCCACCGGTTTTCAACCGCATCGCCTATCTGTTCACACCGCAGTTCATTGTTTCCAGCCAGCGCGGCGGACGCATGCTCCGATATGAAACCGGTTTCCGCATGTTCCTCGATCATCCGTGGACCGGTATGGGACTCGGTCACTTCGGCGGCGCCGTGGCCATGAACCACAAGAATCTGTTTCCGGCCACCTTCTATATGGACAGTTACTGGCTCAAGACACTTGTGGAGATGGGCATACCCGGCATTGCGGCGTTTGCCGTGCTGATCGGGTTCCTCCTTGTCTGGGGAGTCCGGGCGGTCCGTCATGCGGAGGCGGGGAAGGACCGCCTGATGGCGGCCGGTGCATTTGCCGGACTGTGCGGGGTCGTGCTGCATAATTTTCTGGAGAACATCTTTGAAGTGCCCTATATGGTGGCTTATTTTTGGCTTCTGGCCGCCTTGCTCATGTACTGGGGCTTCGGCAAGCCTGCGCCGGATACCCGTCGATCAGCGTGAGGACCGCGCCGGATACCCGTCGATCAGCGTGAGGGCGACATCCGTATTTCGGGTCGCCGCTGCGCGGAGGGCCTCCTTGCGGATTTCAAGCCGTTCCGCCAGCAGGATGCGCTGTGCCCAGGCAGCATCAAGCTTTTCCACCCACGCATCCGCATTTCCGTCTCCAATGCTTCCGATGGCGGGTTGTCTGGCTGCTTCAAGAAAGGAAGAGACTTTCGGCTCATAGACGAGGCCGGCCATGGGAACCCCCATGTTGGCGGCGTAAATCAGCGAATGCAGGCGCATGCCGACCATCAGGTCAAGACGGCCGACCAGGGACATGAGCCCTTCAGGCGGGCAGGGCTCCTCCAGAAGCAGGGCTTTCCATTTCATCCGGGCCATGATGCGCCGGGATACCTGGACGTCTTCCGGCGTCTGCATGGGCAGGAAGACTGGCGTGGCCCCATAGGCGGAGACGCAGTGATCGGCCATCCGGGCGATCGCGGGAATGGTCTGTTCCGTGTCGCTCCATTTCCGAATGGAGAAACCGATGAGGGGACCCTGCTCCGGAAGGCCAATGCGGAGGGCCAGTGCGTCCGTGTCTCCCGATGATGCGGGAACCAGCAGCATGGCGGGATCTGCCGTTACTTCCGTCATGGGCCGGGTGATGCCCAGGGCAGCCGCCTCGATGAGGGAATCCGGATCCCGCAGGGTGATGGCATCCAGCCGGTTCAGGACGCGATGAGCCCATCGCCGGTTGGCCGGCTTCGAGATGGGCCCCAGCCCGTTGGCCAGCAGCATGGTCCTGGCTCCGCAGATTTTTGCGATGGACAGCATGCCGAGATAGTAGAGGATGGAGCGCGTGCTCGTATTGTCCTGAATCAGGCTGCCCCCGCCGGCCACGAAAAGTCGGGTTCTTCTGAGGAGGAAAACGGAGCGCAGCACGTTGAAGCGGTGAATGGCGGCCACCTTCATGCTGGAACGGGTCTCGCGGGGGTCGCGGGAAAGGACCGTGAACGAGATGTCGGGGCGGATGCGCCGCACGGTGTCGGTGAGTGCCTTCAGGATCGCTTCATCTCCGCTGTTGTGAAATCCGTAATACCCGAGCAGTGCAATGTCGACCCGTTTGCCATCCCGTCTGGTCCGCGCTTCATCGGCAAAGACGCGCCGATAAATGTCCATTTGCGTCAAGCACATGCTTTCGAGGGAATATTCCGCCCTGGCAGCGACAAACAGCCGCAGTCCCATTTCCTTCCTCAATGCGGCGCTTTCGCAGAACCGGGACAAATGGCCGACAAGCGCATCGACATCCCGTGGTTCGAACAGGTAACCGTTATCACCGTGATGAATCAGATCCGCAATGCCGCCCACCCGTGAACTCACGGTCGGTTTCGCATATCTTGCACCCTCGAGGATCACATAGGGGAAACCTTCACTGATGGATGTCAGCACATTGATGTCGATATTCTGGAAGAAATCATATGGGTCGAAAATCTTGCCCGCGAAATGGACCTTGTCCGCAATGCCCATTGATTGTGTCAGTTTTTCGAGCTGCGGCTGCAGGTCTCCCGGACCTCCAATCAAAAAGCGTGTTTCCGGAAAGCGTGCGGCGACGGCTACTGCTGCACGCAGGAAAGTTTCATGGTCCTTCACCGGGGTGAGACGCGCCATGATGCCTATGACAAGGCTGTTTTCCGGAAAGGGGACTTTGTATCGCGCAAAAAAATCCGAACGGGTGCAGGCCGGGATGGCATTGTCAAACGGGATCCCGTTGTTGATGGAATGTATGTGCTGCGGATCGAACCCGCGTTCCGACAGCATGTCGCGCAGGTTCCCGGAAACGCAGACATGGTGCCGGATACGTCGCAGTGCAAGGCTGTTGATGAAGCCGTAGGTGAGTTTTTTCGACAGGCTGTGCAGATAATCGAGCCGGTAGTCACTGTGAACGGTGGTGATCATCGGGATGCCCGTGAGGGTCCTGACGAGAAGCCCGATCAGGTTTCCTTTCGCTCCGTGGGCATGCAGGAGGTCGCAGGGGGATCGGCGGACAATTTTCAGCGTGCGCCGCACTTCAGACCAGAGTCCCCTTGATGGGATGGCATAGGCATCGATGCCCAGTGTGAGCGCATCATCATGAAAGGGGCCCCGCCGGAAGCTTACCAGCGAAACATCCATGTGTTCACTCAATGCCTTTACGAGAGAAAGGACATGGCTTTTCGCACCGCCCTCATCTCCTCCGCCTATCAAATGCACAACCCGCATGGCAATCCTCCCGGGACATGTTTCCGCATTCGCACTCGAACCCACTTTGCATTTTACCATGCAGGACGGGACAAGTGAAACGGAATCCTCCATTTGAGGAATTCGCATGGAAATACACCGAAGCCGAATTTCCATTCCTGTGAGCGATTTCTTGGGCGGTATGGGTATTTCGGTGTAAACCCTGTCGAATTTCATCAGAATGAGAGCCTCGGCTACTGACAGCGGGCGAGTGATTATGCTATTATTACGATGGGTATAGACGGATTGTGGAGGATGCGGCATGCGGCTCAGGCCAAAATCGGGAGACTGGGTGCTGGCGGGATTGATTTTGTTGGTCATCTTTCTGGTTCCATTGGTTTTTGTCCGGCAGAATACCGGAATCGTCACGGCCATCGTTGCGCAGGATGGGGCAGAAATAGCCCGCATCCGGCTGAACGGGCTGGCGGATGCCATCCATGTGACATACGCGGGTCAATATCCGGGAACGATACTCGCGGAAAACGGCCGTATCCGGTTCCAGCAAGCCAAATGCCCGGATCAGATCTGTGTGCATACGGGATGGATTTCGAATCCGGGCCAGACCGCCGCGTGTCTTCCCGCCCGCGTGCTCATCCGGCTCGAAGGAACTGCGACGGGAGATGTGGATGTCAGACTGCGATAAGGCAAACCGGGATGCGGCCGCGCAAAGCCATGGATGGCTCAGGCGCCTGGCGCTCAATGGCCTGTTCATCGCCATGGCGATCGTTCTCTCCGTCGTGGAGCGATGGATCCCCATTACGGCCCTGGTTCCGATACCGGGCGTGAAACTGGGGCTGGCCAACATCGTCACGCTGTTTCTCCTGTTCTACGCGTTCTGGACGGATGCCGCCGCCGTGAGTCTGCTGCGCTGCCTGCTGACGGCCCTGATGTTCGGCGGGATGGCATCCCTGCTATTTTCCCTCGGAGGCGCCATGCTGGCGCTTCCTGCCATGATGCTGACCAAGGCCGGGTATCCGCGCTGGTTTTCCGTCATCGGCATCAGCGTGGCCGGTGCGGTCGGCCACAATCTTGGACAATTGGGCATGGCCGCCCTGACCATGAAAAGCCTGGCCGTGTTCAGCTACCTGCCGGTGCTCCTCGGAGCGGCGCTGGTGATGGGTACCCTGACCGCCCTTGTGGCTGGTCCGTTTTTCTCGGCCATGGAACGCACAGGCCTGGTCAGGCGCAATTGATGGAATCGACATCGTTGGAGCAGCCAGTATCAATCCCATTCTGAATCTGAAGGAGGCATCATGGCAAAGCGCATCGTTATCGTCGGAGCAGGATACGCAGGCGTGGAAACAGCCCTGTCCCTCAACCGCCACAAAGGCAGCGCGGATGTGGAAATCATCCTCGTCGACAGGAACCCGTACCATACGCTGCTGACCGAGCTGCACGAGGCGGCGGGGAACCGCGTTTCGGAAGAGGCAGTGAGGATTCCCCTGAACGAGATTTTCCGGTACACATCCGTCAGGACGGTTACGGCCGATATCCGTTCCTTTGATTTCGAGGGAAGGAAACTGGTTCATGAACGAGGTACGATCCCCTACGACAGGCTTGTCCTGGCCATGGGCGGGGCACCGAATTTCTTCGGGATCCCGGGCCTGCGCGAACATGCACGCACCCTCTGGTCCTTTGAGGATGCGGTGGCGCTGCGGGCCCACATCGAACGCTGCTTCCTGCTCGGGTCGCAGGAGTCCGACCCGGTCGTCCGCAAACGCCTGCTGACCCTCATCGTTGGCGGCGCCGGCTTCACGGGCGTGGAGATGATGGGCGAACTTGCCCTCTGGAAGCGCCAGTTGTGTGAACAGCACAACATCGTCCCTGCTGATGTCCGGCTGGTGATCGTCGACATGCTGCCGACGATCATGAGCAACCTGTCGAAAGGGAACATTGAAAAGTCCCACAGGTACCTGGAAAAGAAACTTGGTGTGGAAGTGCTTCTGAACACCCCCATCAAGGAAGCGACTGCAGACGGAGTGGTGACGGGGAACGGCTTCCTGCAGACCGCCACGTTCATCTGGGCGGCCGGTGTCCGGTCCAACCCCATCATAGACGGCCTGCAGCTCGAAACGGTCGGAGGGCAGAAGCGCATCAAGGTGGATGCGAACGGCGAAACAGCCACAAAAGGCGTGTACGCGGTGGGTGATGCCGGCGGCTTGCTTGACGAGGCCGGAAAACCTTACCCGGCCATGGTGGAAAACGCCGTGCAGACCGGCAAAGGCGTCGCAAAGAACATCCTGGCCGCGATTGCGGAAAAACCTCAGACTGCCGTCACGGTCAAGATGCACGGCATCATGGTCTGCATCGGCCGCTGGTTCGCGGTGTCCGACATCATGGGGAAATCGCTTCCCGTATGGCTTTCCATCCTCATGAAATACGTGGTCAACATGCATTATCTCTGGGAAATCACGGGTTTCCGCGGCATGTACAGGTACCTGCGGCATGAATTGACCGGTGTCAGGCAGAAACGCACGCTGCTTGAAAACCACTGGTCCACGCGGACCCAGACCTGGTGGCAGTTCCCCCTCCGGCTCTTTCTCGGCGTGATGTGGCTGTACGAGGGAATCGCGAAGGTATCCGGCGGCTGGCTTTCATCGCCGAAACTGGCGTCATTCATGGGCTACGCCGCAGACACCTCCAGCAGCGCCACCGGAACCGGACTGTTTGTCCTGCGAACTGATGAAATCGTCAATATCAAGACCGGCATCGTCAATTTCCTTTTGGGTACGCATATCCACCTGGTGGATGGAAATGCGATATCGGATCAGCTGTTCGCGAAGGTCGACATTTTCCACTTCGGAGATTTCAACCTCATGCCATGGTTCATCCAGAACGTCGTGCTGG
>JANYKF010000154.1 GCA_025361665.1 Clostridiaceae bacterium | reverse complement strand
CGGCTGATGGCCTTCTCATTGACCTCCGTGACGAGATGGTTCTGCACGATCTGCAGAATCTCCTCGAACGTGTAGGATCCCAGACGCGGGTCGATCTCAGGGGTGACATACAGGGTAAAATTCCGCAGCGATTTCGTCGGCCAGATGGAACGGAGGTTCACGGGAACGGATACGGCGACAGGACGCTTTTTCCGTTCCGGCTTGCCTTCATCGTCTTGAATGGACGCAAGCGCATCCAGATAAACGGCAGTCAGAAACACCGTCAGGGTGACTCCCCTTTTTTTCGCCTCCGTCATGGCCGGGATCATCGGAGAGATGCCCGTGATCAAGGGATACACACCGGGCCCGAGCATCCGGCCGGGCGGATGGAAGGCCATCCGGCCCTTGTCCGGCAATGGGAGGGGATGCTTGTAGAACTGCTGGTAGGCATCCACGTCTTCCCCATCTTCCGGCTGTTGGCCGGCAATGGGGATGTCGCCAGGCTCACCGGGATCTTCCCCGATTCTCTTGAGATAATCATAGACCAGTGACTTGAGGTAGGTGAGTCCACCGGTGCCATCCGTCAGGGAATGGCTGAATTCGGCCGCGATCCGGTTATGGAAGTACCGGACCCGGTACATGTGCCGGGTGCCGAATCGCGGATGCAGCCGTCCGTTCGGATACCGCACGTCCTTTTGCAGCCGTGGACGAACCGGGTTGTGATCCAGGTAATACCAGAAAAACCCACGGTGCAGGCGTACCTGCCAGTAAGGAAACCTGGGCATCAGGGCTTCCATCGACTCCTGCAGGCGTATGGGATCGACGGGTACGCGAAGGGTCATGGAAAATCGGAAAACCGTCGTGATGCGCGCCGATTGAACCGCCGGATAAAGATTGGCCGCATTGTCCATCCGGTACCATGACTTGTCGCCATTTCCCGTGGTTTTCCGGTCTTTCATCCCCTTACCCCCGGTCTCGGCCGCGCATTTATGCTCCGGTAAAATCCGGAGAGGACTGCAGCGGCCAGGCCAAACAGGCCGACAAGCGCATACCCCCAGGACACGCCGACGGAATCCCCCAGCGCACCCACCAGGGAAGGTCCCGCAAACATGCCGATGCCATAGATGGCCTGAAAGAATCCCATGGCCGTTGCGCGCTTCCGGTTCTCCACATTGCGGATGCAAAGCCCCATCAGAAGGGTGAACAGGACGCCGGAACAGAAGCCGCCGATGATCTGGACCCCGAAAAGGACAGGCATGGTGCGGACGAACGGCGTGAAGCCGCAGACCCCCGCTGCGAGAAGGAATCCCGTTATCAGCGTCAGCCTTTCCCCAAAACGCTTTACAAGAACCGGCCCCACCAGCAATGAACCAAATACGGCTGGCAGCGAATACATCGTGGTCAGCAGGCCCAGGTCAAATGAATTCGCTCCGAGCTGCTTCGCAAGGATGGGAATGAAGCTGAACGCAGTGGCAAATGTAATCAGCTGGCTGAAAGCCCCGAGTATGCATACCAGCATCAGGTTCGGCTCCCTGGCCACAAGAAACAGCTCTTTCAGGTTCAGCGGCTCTTTGTGGAATTCCTTGTTTTCCGTCAGGAAAAATCCAAGGGCGAGAGCCGCCAGGCCTCCTGCCGTTCCAAGCAGGAACACCGGCCGGATGCCTGCCTGCTGGGCGATGAGGCCGCTCAGGAACATGGCGGCCATCTGTCCGACGTTGAGGGAGGCATTCAGGATGCCCATGGCCTTCGGTGCGTCATCCGGCCTGAAGTAACTGGAGAAGACAACGGTGAACACAACCCAGGTGGCTGCCGCGGCTCCTGTGGAAGCCCTGAACACCAGCAGGCCCACGGGGGTTTCAAACCACCACATGCCGAGCGCGCAGAGGATTGATATGACAATGCCGGCCAGCATGAACGGTTTCCGCCTGTTGAGCAGATCCGACTGGATGCCCAGCGGGATGCGCAGCAGCATCTGGACGAAGCCGTAGGAACCCGCGATGAGGCCCAGCATGGAATAGGAGGCCCCCATCGTCTGCGCGTGCACGGTAAGAAACGGAACATAGGTGTAGAGGGAAAACCAGAAAAGTCCGCTGACAAGGCAAAACAGGACAATGCGGTTCTTGTGGATCGGCATGGATTTCCCTTTCCTCACGATTCGTCATTCATGAATGGATAACCGCTGTGGTTCCTGCAGGCGGCAGAATCGAATAAGCCAGGCGGTTCCGGCCTTCCGCCTTCGCGCGGTACAGTGCGGTGTCGGCCATCGCAAGCATTTCATCGGCCACGTTTCCGGGCCTCCCTTTCACCACGCCGATGCTCACCGTGATGGACAAGCCGCCGGACCTTGTTCTGAAGCTGTTTTCGGCGACCGTTGCGCACAGCCGCTCATACACGGCGGTGACATCCGAGCTGTCATTCATCGGCGTGATGAGAAGGAACTCCTCTCCGCCGATTCTTCCGGCCACATCGTATTTCCGGAGACATTCATGCAAAATCCGGACAAGCTCGCAGAGCACCTCATCTCCGGTCTGATGACCATACGAGTCGTTGACCAGCTTGAAATGATCGATGTCGCAGATCCCGATCGTCAGTGAATCTCCCGAACGGTTCATTCTCGAGATTTCCTCGTTGAGGCGCTCAAGGATGGCGCGCCGGTTCCACATGCCCGTCAGGGAATCATGACTGGCCTGGTACAAAACAGTTTCATGGCTTTCCATCAGCGCGTCCTGCATCTCGAGCATGCGCCGGCCCACTTCGATGCGCGCGCGCAGTTCTCCGGAATCAAACGGTTTGGAAAGGTAATCGTTCGCGCCGATACTGAGTCCCGACACGATGTCCGTTTTTTTGTCCATGCCCGTCAGCATGATGAGGTAGGCCGGCCGTTCGGACGGCTGGGCACGGACAAGCCGGACGACTTCCGCGCCGTCCATTTCCGGCATCATCCAGTCCAGAATGGCCAGTTTCGGCGCATCCGGCTTCTGAAGCTCATTCCAGGCCTCAGCACCGTTCACGGTCGATATGACATCATAACCAGCCCTTTTCAGAATTCCCGCGAGGGCGGTTCGGGACGTCAAATCATCCTCGGCGATTAAAATGCGCATCTGTTTCTCCCCCATTGAATCCGTTCCCCCTGATGATGATTCCATTATCCATCATTTGTCTGCCAACTGCTACTGCCGTTTTACGTATCCTTACCGCCAGATGGCGGCAACATGCTTCTGCACGCCCAACGGGTCGACCAGTCCGAAATGCTCCTGGATTGCCTGCCCTTCCGGACTTTTCAGATAAACCACGTCTCCCCTGCTCACATGCCGGTTCCAGTGTTTTTGGAAGATGGCGGCGCGTTCCCTGTTCAGGCCCAGTTCTTCCGGAACCGGGTGGTATCCGGCCAGAACAGGTTGTCCGGGGGAAAGGGCTTTCTGCAGAAATGCGATGTTTCCCTTCCCCTTGGGTACCGGCGATTCGTAGCGGGGCACGACATACCGCTGGTCCGCAATCGGACTGAGCAATTCATCCAGGCTCCTGGAAAAAAGGATCGATTCCTGAGGGGTTCCATCGAGAAAAACACGGACGGACCCGTCGGCGCCGGAGGTCAGGACAACCTGGCGCTCCTGCACGTTCACCGGCAGCAAGCTGTTTTCTTTCAAGGCGTGGAAGATGGCGAAGGCCATGCGCCGTGCAAAGATCTCGGGCCGGATCCGTGCCACTTCCTCCCTCCCGAACGCCGCCGTCCTCGCAAGTCCCTTTGCGCTGGAATATAGAAACAACGCGGAAGCCGCACCGGCCATCGCGGCCATGGGAAGGCTGACGCCGGTGGCCACCAGGGCGGCC
The DNA here is from genome assembly GCA_025361665.1 of Clostridiaceae bacterium. GTDB lineage: Bacteria > Bacillota > Clostridia > DSM-8532 > DSM-8532 > JAEWSN01. The sequence continues at coordinate 7,477 of JANYKF010000154.1, read as the reverse complement.
AGCAAGGACAGGACACCGGCACCCCCCTTGAAAGACAAGCCCATTGTCTTCGCCTGCAAATGAGCCAGCTCAGCTGTCTGCTGACCAAAATCACCGATGACGGCGCCTTGTTCCAGCCGGAATTCGACACATTCCTGCTCGATATTCCGGAACGGTTCCCCGACCTTCCACAAATCATAGACAGGATCCCGATTGCCGCTGCGCCGGAGCATGGTGTCATTGAGCGCATTTGCCTCTTCTGTCTTCAGCCGATCCTTCAGGGCCAGCCTTGCATCAAGATGAGCCGTGCCCTTGCTAATGCGGCCATCAGCGCATATCCCGTAGAATTGGCCGTGTTTTTTCGTCAGCCGCAGCACGTCATTGATCCCCTTTTCCAATTCGGGTGCGTAGCAGACCACATCCCAATTGTTCGCCAGCTTGCGGGGTGCTCCTTCGTTTTTCCGGATGCTTCTGCCGCGCAGCTGGTTGACGGAGGCATAGGTGGTGGCCACGGAAAGATCAATGAGGGTGTTGAGGGAGATGCTGTCCCACCCTTCTCCCAGCAGGCCCCTCGTGCCGATGATGCAGCGTGTGAGTCCTTCCTCCAGAAGGCTCGTGGTGAACAGGATGGCGCTCCGCGTGTTCCAGTCGCGCCCGGTCCCTTCGATGGAGACAAAGGTCCCGTCCGGAGACGGCGTCATCTGCAGCAAAATGTCATAGCCCTGCTTCTGCGCCCATGCGGACAGCCGGCCCCGATACGCTTCCGCGATGTCTTCATCGCACAGCAGGCTTTTCCCGGTTACCATGACGGGGTTGAGCCTGTCCAGTTCCGGGTCGGCCGCCATCATCCTCATGACGCTGATGGCTCCGCCACACTCCGCGTCAAGCACCTTGTCCAGCTGCTTGAGCGAAAGGGCGTTGGAAAACTCGAAATCCGTGACGACAACCGCCCGGAGGGAATCGCCCATTGACCTCATTTCCGTCAGCAGGATTTCACGAACAGCCGTCAGTTTGCTGCGACTGTAGGCCAGAACACGGTCCAAAGGCGAAATGTAGCTGCGGATGCCTTTCTCCGTCAGAATGAATCCCAGTGCATAAAGCGCATCCCGGATATCATTGTAAAGAACGGCATCTTCCGCTGAAGCGGAAAGCTTCAAGCGGTTGAGCGCATAATCCTCCACAAGAAGGGTCCATTCCTCCAGCGTGGGATGTCCCGACATCGCGGGGGTCATGGAGATGTCCGGCGATAGGCGGACGCCGGCAGAATGAAGGTATTTGATGCCGGCGACGGCGAATTCCTTCCGCGCTGCGTAGAGCTTCTTCCATTCCCGTTGCGAACCGTCCGCCATCTTCCGCTCAAGAATCCGCTCCTGCATGAAACGGCAGAAATCACTGTCCGGCTTTGCGAACAGGACCAGCAGTTCCCGGAACTTTCCATGGCAATTCTGGAGGAACGTCCACTCCGTTTCCTGCGGACGGCACATATACAGCAAGTCCTGATAAGGGGCCAGCATGCCGTCCTTCACCACGGCGGGGGTCGGAATCTCGAAGTCGACAGGGCCAAGCAGGCCGATGTAGTTTTGGAGCACCTCGGCATTCTCGTCATACGGAGGGGTAGCGGTCAGGCCAATGATGCTCTCCACGTCCATCCATTTCAACAGGTGTTTCATCACCTGCGCCCACCAGGTCTGCAGGTGGTGGCACTCATCGAAAATCACGGTCTTCACGCCGGCCTGCTTCAGGCTGCACAGCAAGGCGCGGGTGTTCGGATGCAGGATGCCGAGGAAACGTTCTTCCGGCGGAATGGAAGCCGGTACGGCCCCCGGGGCGCCGGACGGTGTCATGAGCTCCTCCAGCTTCCCATCGCGCAGCTTTTTCGTAAACCGGGCCAGTTCCTTGCGATAAGCGGCCGGGTTCGACGTTTTCATTTTCGCAATCCGCGCACGGGCTTCTTCTTCCTCAACCCCCTGGGCATCCAGCATGGTTTCCGCCCAGATTCCCTCGGCAATGTCCACCATGCATTCACCCGGATCTTCCGGAATGCTCAGGATCTGATAAGTCAGCACATTGAGCCACCGGGGGGATGATGCATCGGTCGTGGACAACACACGCACCGTTTCCGGATTGGCATCGGGGATGAACATTTCAAGTTTCTTCATCCACTGGCCCTGGATGGCCGTGTTCGGGCACACGACCATCACGGGTTTTCCCAGGCGGATGGCCAGTTCCAACCCGACAATCGTTTTTCCGGCACCGGGCGGAGCCACCACATGGTAACGAAGCGGTTCACCCGCGGGGGTCTTCCGCCTTTCTTCCTCAAACCGGTCCAGGATGAGTTTTTGATGGGATCGGAACTCAAATTTGAAGCGCAGGGGATTCATGGAAATGCCTCCGTGCATCACGACAAAAGCTCTGACATGAACCCGTAGGTGATGTCGTCGAAATCCGGAAGTCCTTCATGCCCGTAATCGGGATAGAGGACGATTTGTTTCTTCGCCGTGATCCGGTTGTACATGGCAAACTGGCTGGAAGGCGGGCAAATGGTGTCCATCAGGCCGACGGCCATGAGCACTTCGCCCCGGATGCGTTTGGAAAGATGCTGCAGGTCAATGTACCCAAGCTGCTCGAAAATGGCGTCTTCCCGCTCGTGGCGCGGATCGAACATCCGGAAGAACGTGCGGATCTCCTGGTAGGCATCTTTCGCCAGATCCATCTCCCAGACCCTTTTGTAATCGCAGAGAAACGGAAACATCGGCGCCAGGCGGCAGATGCGTGGTTCGAGCGAAGAACAGGCAATGGTGAGGGCTCCTCCCTGGGATCCGCCCATGGCGGCCACGCGGGTTTCGTCCACATCTTCCATGCCCATGACGATGCCGGCCAATTGCGCTGAATCCAGATAGATCTGACGCATCAGCATGTTTTCCGGCTTGTCGTCCAGGCCGCGGATGATGTGGCCGTTGTGCGTATTGCCCTTCACGCCGCCCGCATCTTCGGACAGTCCGCCCTGGCCCCGGCAATCCAAGGCCGCCACCATGAATCCCGCGGCGACATAGGAGAGTTTGCTGACCCAGTCTCCGCAATTTCCCGTATAACCGTGGAACTGCAGAATGGCGGGCGCTTTTCCATTCAGGCTCTTCGGCCTCAGGAACTTCGCGTGAATCCGGGCGCCCCGCACCCCGGTGAACCACAAGTCGAAGCAGTCTGCGAACGGGGTGGTGAAGCGGGCCGGAATCAGTTCCACGGCGGCATCCACTGATTTCATTTCCGCAATGGCGTCTTCCCAGAAGCGATCCATGTCTTCCGGACAAGGGTTCCTGCCCTGGAATGCCTTCAGTTCCTCCAATGGCATGTCAATGATCGGCATGGCTGTTTCCTCCTTATGTCTCCGTTCCCTCATTTGTCAGCAGGGCCAGCGCATCCTGCGCATTCTCCCATTGTTCATACAACGACGGCAGTTTTCTGCTCCAATCCTCTTTCTCTGCCACCAGTGCCTGCAGCAGGACAAAATCCGAGGATTTTTCCGCCATTTCCCGATCGATCCCGGCCATCCGCGCTTCGGCCTCCCCAATGGCGTTCTCCAGTTCCGAGCACCGCCTGGCGGCGATGCCCGTATTCCGCTGCTTTTCCTTCACGGCCTGCCGTTCGCGCGCCGATTCGGTGCGAGGACCCGCATCACCTGCAGTGGCCGCATTCCCGGCGTCCTGCTGCCTCCGCCATTCTTTCCAGGCCTTGTAGCTTTCATAATCGAACTGATAGGTTGTCACCGCGCCCTCTTCCATTTCCGCGATGCGGTCCGCGAAGCGACGGATGAAATACCGATCGTGCGAGACAAAAAGGATCGTGCCGCCGAAATCACCCAGTGCTTCCTCAATCCATTCGCGGGACGGCAGATCCAGATGATTGGTGGGTTCATCGAGAATCAGCAGGTTGACATCCTCCTGCATCAGCAGGCAAAGCTTCAAACGGCTTTTTTCGCCGCCCGAGAGGGACGAGACGATTTTGAACACATCATCGCCGAAAAAGCGATACCCGGCCAGCAGATTGCGGGCCTTTTCCTCATCCATCGCCTTCGCATACCGCAGCGTGTCCATGACGGTGCGGCCGGGAATCTCGAACGTGATTTCCTGCGGCAGGTATCCCGGCCTGATGCTTGGTCCAATCCGTACAAATCCGTCGTCCGGCGTCATTTCGGACAAAATGCTTCGGAGCAGCGTGGTTTTTCCGCAGCCGTTCGCTCCCAGCAAAGCCATATGATCTCCGGCATACAGGACGAAGTCCGCCCCGTCGAGTACGGTCCGGTCCTCGAAACGCTTGACGAGGCGGTTCACGGTCAAAACCTCGTCCCCCCGGTATGCTTCCTCTTTGAAGCGGCTCCTCATGCCTTTTTCTGTCCGGGGCTTCACGGTGCCGTCCCGCTGCAGCTTCTCAACCCGCTTTTCAATGGAAAACGCCTGCCTGTGGAATTTGGGATTGTCCGCCCGGTTCGCCCAATCATGGAGGCGCCGGATGGCTGCCTCGAGCTGCCGAATCTTCTTCTGCTCGTTTTCATAACGTGCCAGCGCATCGATGCGGCGCTGGTCCCGCAGAGCCGCATAGGCGGAATAATTGCCGGGATACAGGCTGCCAACCCCGTCTTCGATTTCGAAAATGAGTTTTGCGACCTGGTCGAGAAAATACCGATCATGCGAAATGATCAGCACGGTGCCGCGATACTCGGAGATGAAACCTTCAAGCCATTCGACGGAACGGATGTCAAGGTGGTTGGTCGGCTCGTCCAGCAGCAGGATGTCTGTTTCCTGCAGCATGATCCCGGCCAGGCTGACCCGGGTCTTTTCGCCGCCACTGAGCTTTGCAAAAGGTTGATCGAGCATTTCCCGCGGGATGTCCAGCCCCTGTGTGATCCGGTTGAACCGGACTTCCATCTCGTAACCGCCGCGATGTTCGAATTCAGTCTGAAGGGAACCAAATCGGCGAACCTGCTCTTCCCCCTCGGACAAGGTGCCGGCAAGGCCTTCCAGCCGCTCTTTCATTTTCAGCAGTTCCGAGAAGGAGGATTGCAGCAAATCCCGTACCGGCATGTCCGCCGGGTGCTGCGGCAGTTGGTCCAGCAGGCCGATTCTCCTGTTTTTCGCAATGTGCAGGCTGCCCTTTTCGAAAGGCTCCTGACCGGAAATGATGCGGAACATGGTAGTCTTGCCGCTGCCGTTTCCGCCCACGATTCCGATTTTCGCGCCGTCCGGCACGTCAAGGGACAATCCCTTCAGCACGTGAACCGCACCGTAATACTTCTGAATGTTGCTCAGGCTGATTTCAGGCATAAGGATCCTTTCAGCACAGGACTGCAACACCCATTATAACAGAAGAACGATTCCGGTGTAAAAGACCCTGTTCACGCTGTTTTCGACAGGGGAAGGCATGCTTCCGCTTCCTTGGCCAGGACGATCAGGGTGTTTCCGGCGTGATGATGACCGTATGGATGCCCGTAATAGTCCTCTTCAAGCCTCATCAGCCCTTCGGCATATTCCAGGCAGCCGATCCGGTGGATCATGGAATGACCGAATCGGCGTACCTGGCGAAGAAAAGTCTGGTCCATGGAAATGCATCCATTCCCGAAAACCCTGGCCCCGCAGGCGACAAATCCGGCGTCCGCCGCATGAACGGCCAACTCCGCCGCATCCGGGCATTGAAGGGCATCTGCGGCGGCAAGGGAAGGAAAATACCGGCTCGTGATCCGGCCAAGCGTCTGCTGACGGGTTTCGGCCAATATCAGAAGCCTGCCGTCCGCATTCAGAATCCTTGCCATACCGGACAGGACCTTCGACAAGGCGGATAAATGCAGGTCGGTCTGGTGAATGATCACAACATCGAACAAGGTCTCCTGAAAAGGAATCGACAAGCCTGATCCCTGCATGAACCCGACATCCGGCTCGATCGCCCTCGCTTTTTCCAAATCGATGTGGGAAGCTTCTGTGGCAAGGACCCTGGCTCCCGATGCCCTCGCAATCTCACCGGACAGGCGGCCCAAACCGCAGCCGATTTCCAGAACGTGAGAATGACGCGATATGCGGCCCGATTCCAGGATCAAGGTCACCAGGGTCGCTTCCGCACCTTCCGACATCCAGTTTTTGCAAGGGAGCCATTCCGTCTGATTCATCATGTGCCTCCACGGGTTGCATGAATATACACTTAACATGTATAATTATACAATTCTCGCTTCATGATGTCAAACAGGATTTCAGCGGACGATGGATACGCTTCAGTGATGGAAAAGGCGCAGCCCCGTGAAGCACATGACCATGCCATAGGCATCGGCCGCCGCGATGACCTCGGCGTCCTTCACAGATCCGCCTGCCTGGGCGACGTATCGGGTGCCGCTCCCGGCTGCCCTGTCAAGGTTGTCCCGGAACGGGATGAACGCATCCGATGAATAGGCGATGCCGCCAAATGCGAGAATGAAGTCCTGCTTTTCCTGTTTGGAAAGCTTATCCGGAACTTCCGTAAACAAGGTCCGCCATTCGTCAAGCTCCACATCCGTGATGTCATCCCGTAAAAACTGGTCGACCGCATTGTCTTTCACCGAATTCGAAAGACCTTCCCGGAACTGCATGCCCAGTACTTTCGGATGCTGGCGCAGCATCCAGTTGTCGGCCTTCCCCGCCGCGAGACGCGTGCAGTGGATGCGGGACTGCTGTCCGGCGCCGACCCCGATCACCTGTCCGTCAAAGGCGAAGCAGATGGAATTGGACTGCGTGTATTTGAGGGTGATGGTGGCAATGATCAGGTCACGGATGGCCGATTCCGGCATATCCTTTTCCCGCGTGACAACCTGCCGCAGCAGAGAGGCGTCTATACGCGCATCATTGCGGAGCTGTTCAAGGGTGATGCCGAACACATCCCTCGACTCCTTCGCAGCCGGGCGGTAGGAGGGGTCCATCTTCAGGATGACATAAGCGCCCCTTTTCTTCGTTTTCAGCTTTTCCAGCGCTTCCGGTTCAAAACCGGGTGCGATGATGCCGTCTGATACTTCCTTCGCCAAAAGGTCCGCCAGTGAAATGTCGACGACATCGCTCACCGCGACGAAATCGCCATAGGAAGAAACGCGATCGGCCCCCCGGGCGCGCGCATAGGCGACAGCCACAGGGGAGAGCGTCTTTCCTTCCACATGGCAGGATGCAGCCAGAGCAGGCGGCATGGGTATGCCAATGGCCGCCCCCGCAGGGCTGACGTGCTTGAAAGAGGCTGCTGCCGGGAACCCTGTCTCTTCACGCAGTTCCCGGACAAGCTGCCATGCATTCAGTGCATCCATGAAATTGATGTAGCTGGGCGTTCCATGCAGCACTTCAAGGGGAAGATCCCCTTCCTTCATGAACAGGCGGGATGGCTTCTGATGCGGGTTGCATCCGTACTTGACCGTCAATTCCTTCATATCATTCCTCCTGGCGCATGGTTGTATGCCGGTTGACGAGGCGGGTCTCCACCTCTCCCATATCTCTGTCGA
>JANYKF010000147.1 GCA_025361665.1 Clostridiaceae bacterium | reverse complement strand
AAATATGACATCGACTACCAGAAGCTTGTCTACGTGAATGCTGGAAACGAAACAGCAAATGGGATGGAGTGCACTCATTATCAGGTATCGGGCACATTTGACGGCGAATACGAACCGAATCCGGACATGGGGAAGTATCCCGTCACGATGACAGTTTCAGGCGATGTCTGGATCGCGGACATCAATGGGGCCGGTCCCGCGCTCATTCGCCAGCGCCTCTTGCTGAAATCGGATGTCACGGGCACCAATGGCGACCATATGAAGGAAGAAACGTCGGTGGAAGATGATACCCTTGACATCAATTCCACCGTGATTGAAGCACCGATCAGATGAAATCCCGGAGGTATCGGCATGACGGAAATGACAACCAGGCAAAGGTTCCAGCGGATGTTCGCACACAAGGAGGCAGACCGGGTTCCCATCAGCGACAGCCCCTGGGGAACCACCATCGAACGATGGGAGCGGGAAGGCATGCCGTTGGGCATGGATTATCGCGATTTTTTCGGTCTGGACAAGGTGGCCGCCATTTACGCGGACAACAGCCCGCAATATGATGTGCACACGATCGAGGAAAACGACCGGTACAAAATCTTCACAACCGGCTGGGGCGCAACGCTGAAACAATGGAAGCATGCGACATCCACGCCGGAATTCATGGATTTCACCATCAAGGACGCGGAAGCCTGGAAAAAGGCGAAGGCCCGCATGACGCCGGAAGGCGTCCGGGTTGACTGGGATGCCCTGAAGCACAACTGGCCGAAATGGAAGGCGGAAGACCAGTGGATTCAGGCGTATTTCTGGTTCGGGTTCGATGTGGCGCATTCCTGGGCGGTGGGGACTGAAACCCTTCTCATCGCGCTGATGGAGGAGCCGGAGTGGTGCGTCGACATGTTCAACCACTATCTGGATGTGGACATCGCCATCTTCGAGCAGGTCCTGGCTGCGGGATATACCTTCGACAGCGTGCATTGGCCGGACGACATGGGCTACAAGAACAACCAGTTCTTCTCGCTGAAGATGTACAGGGAGCTCCTGAAGCCCGTGCACAAGCGTGCTGTTGAATGGGCGCATTCAAAAGGGATGGTGGCGCACCTGCACTCCTGCGGAGACATCAACCCGCTGGTGCCGGATCTGCTGGAAATCGGCATCGACGCCATCAATCCGCTGGAAGTGAAAGCCGGCATGAATCCGGTTGCGCTGAAACGGAAATATGGTGACCGCGTTGTCCTTCATGGCGGCATCAATGCTGTTTTATGGGACCAGCCGGAAGCCATCCAGGCGGAAATGCGCGCGGTGATTCCCATCATGAAGGAAAACGGCGGATACATCTTCGCCTCCGATCATTCCATTCCGGACAGTGTGAGTCTGGAAGATTTCCAGGGCATCATCAGGCTGGTGAAGGAATTGGGGCGGTATTGACGGCAGAGGCTCATTTTCCGTGGCATCATCAGGCTGGCGAAGGAATTAGGAAGGTATTGACGGCAGAGGCTCATGGTCAACTGGACCGTGGAATAAATGCGACCGGGTCACACGCAGTACATTTTGGATTTGGATATTTCCCAACTCTCACTTGACAGATACCTGTTAAAAATGCGGTTTGACACGCTCCAAACCCTAAGGTACAATGATTTGGCAGTCTTGCCCAGCTGTACGGAAAAACGTGAGATTCTACCCGGATGCCTATGGTTGAATGACGTCAGCGTGCCCGTGTGGTGGAACGGCAGACACACCGGACTTAAAATCCGTTGCTGTAACAGGCGTGCCGGTTCGAATCCGGCCACGGGCACCACTCTCAGGGCTGGGGGATAATCCCCAATAGTTCAAATGGTCATTTTATGGTCACTTCTTCTTATGAAGGCTTCGGATTTGGCAATCTGCAGCCTTTTTCATTGTTTTCAGGCTGAAGATCCTCACGGTGCATCCTCCTGTTTCAACAACCGGTATTGGTGTGCATCATCGGGCAGGCGGACCAGTCCGGTCACCCGTGCCAGCAGGTACGTGCAAGACAAGACGATGAAGTAGCTGATCACGGCGGAAATCGTAAATAGGACGCGATTCGTATCATATAGATACTGATAGACGGGCATCTGATGGAATGGCGGCTCGATCAGGTAGAAAAAACTGAAATGGACGGCCTGATCGACCCCATACGCCAGTGCCAGCAACCCGAAAAGAATCAGGTTCGCCTGCATGAAAGCCTTCCTGGTCGGCCGCAATCCATGGATGAGGTTCAGGTAAAGGACATTGGCGAAGATTGTGCCGTGTACAATGAAAAACTGGTAATAGCGGATACGCTCAAAACCATGCGACAGATCAGGAATCAGGAAGGAGAAGAAGGCGCCGAATACGAAGAAATAGCAGATTTTCGAAGCGGCCCTGTTCAAGGTCAGCATGGAAAAACATGTGAAGTAGAGAGATAGGCCGCAGATGCCGAACGGCACGATCATCCTCCAATCGGTTATGCCATGGAGAACGTAGCATGTGTATAGGCTGAATTCCGTCAGCATGCCAAAGGTAACGATGCCATACCGGATCCATCGTTCGCTTTTTGATTGCCGGATTTGATTGCGGAACATGAAAATCAGTGAAAGAGGCACAATGAGGAAAAGGATGACGGCGACAAGGTGCTGCAGTGTATAAGGTTCAAACGGGACTCCATATGTCTTGTAATCGAAAAACAAGGGCGACCCCCCCTGTGTTATTGAAGACAGTATATCTCAGCAGGGGGGGTCGTGGCAATCTTGCGGCACCCGGTTTACCATGCGAGCCCTGCGTGCCATGACAAAACAGGAATAGAAGGAGCAGGATGATTATTTTGCGCATATGCTTGTGGATTAGTCGGAATATATCTTGAAGCCGATGCCTAAACGCCGAAGCCTAAATGCCGGTTGACATTGCGAAATGGATGCGGTAGACTCATTCCATCTTATGCGTAAGCGCTTACGCAAAAAGATGGTGGACTTGTCGGACTCATGAATGCCAGACAGGCAGAATTCCATGCGGGGCATCGTTTCATGAAACCAACCATCTACATGCTTGCCCAAAAGGCCGGGGTCTCCATCGCCACAGTATCCCGAGCGTTCAACGGCCATCCGCGCATCAGCGGGGAAACAAAACGACGGATATTCGAGACGGCTGAAGCCATGGCCTATTCACCCAGCCCGACCGCCCGCAATCTGGCCAATCGGACTACCGAGACCCTTGCGATTGTGCTGCCGCACATCACGGACCCTTTTTTCACAGAATTGATTCGCGGCGCTGAAAGTGTTTCCAAATCAAGGGCATACCATCTGCTGATATATACCTGCGAAGACATGGATGAGCAGAACCTGTTCCTGCAGCTTTTGACAACCCGGATCGACGGCGTGGTGGTGGCCGCCCGTTCGAGCACGGGCCAGTATGTAAAACGGCTCGCCCGGCAGAATATTCCGTTCGTCATGCTTGGGGGCGCCATCCCTGGGCTTCACCACAACAAGGTCAGGCCGGACAACCAATCGGGAGCGTATCAGATGACCAGGCACCTGATTGTGGACCATCATTACGGGGAAATCGCGTTCATATGCGGACCGGAGGCCCAGATTCACAGTGGGGAGCGGCTGACGGGCTATCTGCAGGCATTGCGGGACCATGGCATGGCGGTTCGGGACGGATGGGTTGTCGCTGGCGAATTCACGGAATCCAGCGGATTTGCCGGTGCCAAGGCATTGCTGGGCCTTCCTCGTCCTCCGAGGGCCATCTTTGCGGGAAATGACCGAATGGCCATCGGAGCCATCTCAGCGGCTGCGGAATGCGGATACGCCATCCCCAAAGACATCGCGATTGTCGGATTTGATGATGTGCCCAGCTCCAGGTACCTTCGGCCTGCCTTGACTACGGTCAACGTGAACTGTTTTGGACAAGGAGCAGCAGCGGTCGAGCAGCTGCTGGACACCCTCGAAAACCCGGAACGGCCCTATGTGGACTTGATCATGCCGGCTCCCGTCGTGTTGAGGAACTCGTGCGGATGCCTGGAACGGGAGACATAGCGGCAAGTCGGCACTTCCGGAGAACCATTGAATGAATGGAGCTTTGAGGTGCAGGGGACCATGGAGGAGATCAATTGAACGATGGCGGAGTTGCAGGAGAAAACGGCGGAGGGCGGTCTGTGACACGGAAACTTACATTGAAGGATCTCGCATGGCCCATCTTTGTCGAGAACAGTCTGGCCAGGGGCATGGGGATTGTCAACATATTCCTGCTCAGCAAGTACAATATGGAAGCCGTCGCCGCGGTTGGCGTCGCCAATCAGTTGGGCATGTTCATCAACATGCTGTTCATGTTCGTCACCCTGGGAACCGCGGTCGTCGTATCGCAGCATCTGGGTGCGGGCAACAAGGAACGCGCGGCAACGGCTTCGAGCGTCGCCGTCGTTCTCAACGCGGGTATCGGCGTCACGGTGGGCATTCTCGTATTGCTGTTCCACCATCCGATCCTCATCCTGATGGGGCTGACCGGAAAAGTGCTGGCATACACCGGCACCTATTTCACCATTGTCGGCGGACTTTGCATCCTGCAGGGCCTGAATTTCACATTCGGCACCATCATGCGCAACTACGGAAAAGCACGCGCCCCCATGTTTGTCTTTCTCGGGATGAACCTGTTCAACCTGGTCGGGAACACGATCATCATCCTGCGCCCCTTCGGGCTGCCGGATCTGGGGTTGGCCGGCATCGCGGGCTGGACCGCATTCACCCAGTCCATGGGGCTCGTGGCGATGATTGCGTGCGCACTGCACTACAAAATCCGCCTGCATCTTGAGAGACCGTTTCCCGCAGCCGTCATCCGCGAGATCCTGCGCATCGGCATACCCGGATCGGGGGACAATCTCGCCTACAGCATCGCCAACATCAGCCTGACCTTTTTCCTGACCGCCTTCGGGACGACCGCTTTGGCCAGCTTTGCCTATGCGTCGAACCTGATAGGCTTTGTCCAGACCATCGGCTACTCGGTTGGTCAAAGCACGCAAATCCTTGTTGGGCGTCTTGTGGGCGCAGGGAAATTCGACGAAGCATACCGGTTGGGATTTCACGCAACTTGGATTGCCATGGGCTGGAATATCTCCGTCAT
>JANYKF010000139.1 GCA_025361665.1 Clostridiaceae bacterium | reverse complement strand
GGCGGATTCCCGGATGCCGCGCAGGTTTCCAATCGTCAGCAGAAGGATGAGGCCAACCGCGACCAAGACAGAATACGGTTTCAGAACGACAAAGGCTGAGGTCAGCTGCTCTATGCCGGAGGAGATGCTGACAGCCACCGTCAGCACGTAGTCGACCGCCAAAGCCGCACCGGCCGTGATGCCGAAGGGTATGCCGAGGTTTTCCTTCGCAACGATGTAGGCACCGCCGCCATTCGGGTAATTCTCTATGGTCTGGCGGTAGGAAAGCGTCAAAAGGATCAGGAGGGCGATGATGGCGCCCGAGAGGATCGTCACCTGGCGGTAGGCGATGACGCCCACGACGGGCAGGAGGACCAGCAGGATTTCCTGCCCGGCGTATGCGACGGAGGAGATTGCGTCACTCGACAGAATCGGCAGCCCCCACAGCACGTTCAGCTTTTCGCCATGAATGGCATCGCTTTTCAAGGGTGAGCCGATCAGGAACCGGCGAAACGAATTCTTCATGTTTTCCATTTCTGCCTTGATGGCACAATAAACAGATGACAAACCAATCATACACGCAATTCCAGGCCGATTCTACTGTTATTTTGCATATTGATCCTCATATTGCGGGTTGATTTTTGCATATTGCTCCGCCTTTTGAGGATGGGTTTTTGCCTCTCGCTTTCACTGGACACCCGCGTGGTTTTCCGATAACATGGTTGGGAGAACGAAGCCACCGGAGAGGATCGGCATCCCATGAACAGTTCCCTGACAGAAGCCTGCACGCTGAAGCTGGATAGATTCGAGGGTCCGTTCGACCTGTTGTTCCATCTCATCGAGAAGAACCAAATCGATCTGTACGACATCCCCATCGTCATGGTCACGGATCAATACCTCGATTACCTCCAGGGCATGCAGGAACTGGATCTGGACGTGGCCAGCGAGTTTCTCGTCATGGCAGCTACCCTGCTGCACATCAAATCCCGCATGCTGCTTCCGGTTCACATCGAGCCGGATGAAGAGCCGACGGAAGATCCGCGTGAACTGCTTATCCGGAAACTGGTAGCCTACAGGCGCCACAAGGAATTCGCCGCAGTCCTGGCGGAGCGCGGCGAGCGATGGAGCCAGGTTTTCTGCAAATTGCCCGAACCGTTGCCGGAAGTGAAAAGGGAAATGGTTTTCGATGTGTCGCCGGTGCTCCTGCATGAGCGCTATGAAGCCGTCATGCTGCAGCTGCGCGCCAGGATGAACCAGTCCAGGGGCAGGATGACCCGGATCCTCGACAACGAGAAAGTGTCGCTGAAAACAAAAATCCGGGAGATCCTTCATGGCCTCTCGCACCTTGCTGCAGGCGTGAGGCTGCGTTTTTCCCAACTGTTCGACGGCCGTGTGAAGACCCGGCTGGAGGTGGCGACGGGATTTCTGGCCATGCTCGAAGTCGTGAAGCTTGGGCGGGCGACCGTGGAACAACCGGCCATGTTTTCCGAAATCTATCTCGCTCCGGTTCAGGGAGGCAATCAGGAAAAAGGACATGCGGATGGGGAAGGAGAACTGGCAGGCCATGCTGACGATAACGGAAATTGAATGTATCCTCGAATCCGTCCTCTTTACGGCGGGAGATCCGGTTCCACTGGAGAAATTGGCGGATATTTGTGCGCAGGACAAAAAAACCATGCAGGGCATCCTGGAGAATTACGCCGGTCATCTGCTGAACAGTGCGCGAGGCCTCATGCTCCGGGAAATGGAAGGCACCTGGCAGTTGTGTACCAAGCCTGCTTACGCGGACTACATCATCCAGCTCGGGACCGTGCGGAAAACGCCCGGATTGACGCAGGCCGCCTATGAAACGCTTTCGATCATCGCATACCGTCAGCCTGCCACGAGGGCGGTCATCGAGCAGATACGCGGGGTCAGTTCGGACAGTGTGCTGTTGAAGCTCCAGGAGAAGAACCTGATCCGCGAAGCTGGACGGGACGATACCCCGGGCAAGCCATTCCTCTTTGTGACAACCACGGAATTTCTTCGGGCATTCGGTTTCAATTCCATCCGGGATTTGCCGAAGATCGAAATGGACGAGCTCCATGAAACGGAGTTTCCAATGGAAAACCTGCCGGTCGACTGATCGACTGAAATGCGGACAAACCTTCCTTGTACTCTCGCGCCATAAACGAAAGAGGGTAAGCAAAAACCCGGATGCCGTGTGTCTGCATCTCGGGTTTTTGCGGTTCGCCAGTCTCACAACCGTTACTTGCATCCTCATGTTTCGGTTCGAATCTGCCTGAGGCGCTTCAGCTTACTTGTACCCTTTTGTTTCGGCCCGGATCTGCCTGAGGCGCTTCAGCTTATTTGTACCCTTTTGTTTCGGCCCGGATCTGCCTGAGGCGCTTCATCACATCGTTGCCGCCGCGGCCGAAGAAATCATGCAGCAGTTTGTATTCGGCGTACAGCTTGTCGTAGGCGGCCACGTTTTCCGGGATGGGACGGTACACCTTGTCACGCACCTTGCCCATGACGGCAGCCGCATCCACGATGGAGGCGTAGCCTCCGCGTTCCGGTCCGGCCGCCACGGCGGCGAACATGGCCGCGCCGAGGGCCGGAGCCTGGTCGGATGCGCTGATGCGAAGGTCCATGTTGGTGACGTCGGCGTAGATCTGCATCATGAAGTCGTCCTTCGAGGCGATGCCGCCGCACGCATAAAGCTCGTTGACGGGCACGCCGCTTTCCCGGAACGTTTCGATGATGATGCGGTTGCCGTAAGCGGTGGCTTCGATCAGGGCGCGGTATATTTCCTCCGGTTTCGTTGAAAGCGTCATGCCGATCATCAGTCCGGCCAGGTTCACGTCCACCAGGACGGAACGGTTTCCGTTCCACCAGTCCAGCGCAATCAGTCCGCTTTCCCCGTCCTTCAGGGCACGGGCCTTTTCACGGAGCAGCTTGTGGATGCCGACGCCGGTTCCCTTGGCTTCTTCGGTGTAGGCGGCAGGCACACAGGTTTTCACGAACCAGTCAAAGTGGTCTCCTACACAGGACTGCCCTGCTTCATAGCAAAAATGGCCTGGCATGGCGCCGTCTTCGACCACCCCGCACATGCCCGGGACAATTCTCTCCTCGCTGCCGAGGAGGATGTCGCAGGTGGAGGTGCCCACGATCATCAGCATCTTGCCGGGTTCGACGATGCCCACGGCCGGCAGGGAGACATGGGCGTCGACATTGCCCACGCAGACGGCCGTGCCAGGAGCGAGCCCGGTGAGTTTTGCCGCCGCTTCCGTGATTTCTCCCGCCTTGGCGCCCAAGGGCAGCAGTTCGGAGGAAAGTTTCGTTTCCACATAGTTTTCCAGTTTCGGGTGCAGCGCTTTGAAGAAATCCCTGGAAGGGTAGCCATCCTGCTTGTGCCAGATGCCCTTGTAGCCGGCCGTGCAGATCTGGCGGCGCTCTTTGCCGGTCAGCTGCCAGGTGACCCAATCGGTTCCCTCGATCCAGCGATCCATGACGTCATAGATTTCCACATCCTCATCGACAATCTGGAGCACCTTGGCGACGGCCCACTCCGAGGATTGCTTTCCGCCGTATCGATTGACGAATTTTTCCCCCCGTGTGGTCGCTGTCTCGTTGATGAAGTTCGCCTCATCCTGCGCGGCATGGTGTTTCCAGAGCTTCGGCCACGCATGGGGGCGGGAGGCGTATTCCGGTATCAGGCAGAGCGGGGTGCCTTCCTTGTCGGTCGGCAGGACGGTACAGGCGGTGAAATCCACGCCGACACCGATGACATCTGCCGCGGGGACGCCGGATTCACGCAGGACGGCAGGGATGGTCTCCGCGAAAACATCCATCCAGTCCGACGGGTGCTGCAGGGCCCAGTCGGGTCCAAGCCTGGTGAACCCATCCGGGAGGACGGTTTCGATGACGGCGTGCGTATAATCCTTCACCGCCGTGGCAACCTCGCGGCCTGTGGCTGCCTCGATCAGTACTGCGCGTCCGGAAAGGGATCCAAAGTCCACGCCGATGACGTATTTTTTACTCATGGGTTGTTTCCTTTCCTTCCGGCGTCTTGTCCGTAATAAGCGCCGGCCCCGTGTTTTCTTAGAAAGTGCCTGTCAAGTAGCTCCTGGGGCATGGGCCTGGGGATTTCACCGGGATGTCTCGCAGTATGGGCCAACTCGGTCTCGTGCGCCATGCGGGCGACTTGTTCGAGCACCACCGCGTTGTGCACGGCTTCAGAAGGATCGTGTCCCCACGCGAAGGGGCCGTGGGAACAGACCAGGACGGCGGGAACCTGCATGGGGGAGAGGTTTCGTTCCCTGAAAACCTCCGTGATCACCATGCCGGTGTTCTCTTCATAGGCACCCGCGATTTCCAGCGGATTCATTTCGCGGGTGCAGGGGATCTCGCCGTAGAAGTAGTCGGCGTGCGTTGTCCCGTAGGCAGGGATGCCCATGCGGGCCTGCGCCCGGAGGGTCGCCCAGGTCGAATGGGTATGAACGATGCCGCCGATGCCGGGGAATTCCCTGTACAGTACAAGGTGTGTGGGCGTGTCCGAGGAAGGACGCAGCACACCTTCCACCTGATTCCCCTGCAAATCCACGACCACCATGTCTTCGGGCTTCATGCATCCGTACTCCACGCCGGATGGCTTGATGACAATCAGCCCGGTTTCACGGTCAAACGCGCTGACATTTCCCCACGTGAAAAGGACCAGCCCGTGGTCCCGTAGCGCAAGATTGGCAAGGCAAACAGTTTCTTTCATCGATTCGAGCATGGGTGCGTCCCCCCTATTCAAAAAGGTTACGGGAATATGTTTTCTCCTTCATACGGCATGGACGCAGGACGGTTGTACTGTATCTGTCTCACGCCCAGCAGGCCGAGTGCGGCGAATACGACCTTGCCGACGTGCGAGAACGCCAGGCCCGCATGGTGCGGATACCGTTTGGCGATGAGGACATGACGGTAGAAACGGCCCATCTCCGGAATGGCGATGACCCCGATGCCGCCAAAGGATTTCGGGTCGACATCCAGCACTTCCCCCTGTGCGATGTAGGAGGACAGCTGTCCCTCTGCAGTCCCCTGCAGGCGGAAGAGGGTTGCGGCTCCGGCTTTCAGCGTGCCTTCCAGGGTGCCGCGGGAAACATTCGGCTCGCTGTCCGGTTCAAGCAGGCGCTTCATGATCAGCTGGTATTTCATGGCGCCGTTCTTGAGGCATCCCATCGGCGTATTACCGCAATGGAAGCCCATGAACAGGTCTGTCGGCTTATAGGAGCCGATGGCGGACCGGTTCTCCGCCACCATGTCCGAAGGAACGGTGTTGTTGATGTCGAGGATGGTGACGGATTCCCGAGTGGCGCAGGCGAGGATGTATTCGGAAAGCGCTCCGTATATGTCCGTTTCGCAGGCGACGGGGATGCCGCGCGCCGCCATGCGGGAATTCACGTAGCAGGGCACGAACCCGAACATGGTCTGGAAAGCGGGCCAGCACTTGTTTGCAAACACGGCATATTCCGATGCGCCGCGGTTCGATTCATACCAGTCGAGGAGGGTGACCTCATATTGGGCAAGTTTTTCAAGGATGGCCGGATAGAGGTTTCCCGCGCCGAGTTCAGCGGCCATGTCGGCCACCACGCCGGGAATGCGGGAATCCTTGGCGTGTTTTTGGAAGGATTCGTACAGATCGAGTTCAGAGTTCTCCATGATTTCAATGCCGAGATCGTAAAGTGGCTTGATTGGCGCGTTGCAGGCCAGGAAATCATAGGGGCGGGGTCCGAATCCGAAAATCTTCAGGTTCCGCACGCCAAGGGCGATACGGGCGATCGTTTCGAAATCGGCCATCATGCCGGCCACTTCATCCGGCGTGCCGACCGGGTATTCCGGAATGTACGGGTTCAGATTCCGCAGACCCAGGTTGTAGGAAGCGTTGAGCATGCCGCAGTA
>JANYKF010000095.1 GCA_025361665.1 Clostridiaceae bacterium | reverse complement strand
TTCATGCAAGTTGCATTTTGCAACTTGCATGCATCCGGCGGCAAATGCCGCCGGATAGCACCAAATCAGGTGATTTGGTGTGTTGAAGGCACAAAATGTGCCTTCAACATGCAGGATGTCAGAGACATCCTGCATAAAAACTCACAACAGTGAGTTTTTACACCAGAATCATCTTTCAATGCTCAAAACTGAAACTGGATATCTTTGCTTTCATTTTCTTCCATGCCGATTTCCAGAAACTCCTTGTCCGGAAAATACAGTTTGAATGCAGTTTTCCGGATGGCCTTCAGCGTGACGTTCCCGAGACTTCGATTGCCGCCGTTGTTTCCCTGTCTTTTGCGCATGCTGCCAGACGACCTGTGCAGCCTGCCGTCTCTGTTCCACTCCAGACTGACTTCAACGCCGGCCCTTGTTGCCAATGGTCCGATGCTTCCTTCACGCCATTCTTCCGGCAAGGCAGGCAGGAGGTCAATCCTGCCGCGATTCGAGAATAGGAGCATTTCCTGCACGGCCGCTGTCCACCCCATGTTTGCATCTATCTGAAACGGGGCGACGGGAAAATCAAGACAGATGCCCATTCCCCGCCAGTCGTTATGAACCGTGAACAGGTTTTCCATCAAGGTGGAACGGGTTATCAGGGACAAGCTCTTCAAGGCATTTTCAGCGTCCCCCACACGCGCCATCAGGTTGGCATTCTGGGTCAGCGACCAGCTTGTTTGATGGGCCAATCCCACGGTCATTCTTCTGAGACCGCCCTGCCGATAGGTTTCCAATGTCTTCTCATCACTCCGCGCCAGTTCCAGTCCCGGGAAAACAGGATACAGGTGGGATTGATGCCGATGCAGATCCCTGTCCGGGAAGTCCTCATGGAGCCATTCCCTTGGAGCCCCGAATTCATTGGCCCGGTATGCGGGGGCACCGACGAGGAATCTTTTCCATTCCGCCACTTCTGCCGGGGAGATACCCTCCGTGTGCCCGGAATGACTTTCTGCCATATTGCCTATGGCTGCTGCTTTCTCGATTGTCGTTTCATCCTCGGGCAGGA
Organism: Clostridiaceae bacterium; assembly: GCA_025361665.1. GTDB lineage: Bacteria > Bacillota > Clostridia > DSM-8532 > DSM-8532 > JAEWSN01. The sequence goes on along the minus strand of JANYKF010000095.1, from coordinate 1,911 downwards.
TCCCGTGTGCCACCTGATACATGTTTCCCCACTCAATCAAATGGGAAAACACTTCCCTGATTACAGCCACATCCATGGCGGCATTGATGGAGGTCTGCATGGAATCAGGCAGTTCTTCTCCGCCACGATAGGACGAAGTATGGTTCTCCGGGGATACGGATGGATTCACTTCCCATTCGTCCCCTTTCCAAACCAGAAAATCCATATAGAAGCTTGCCACTTCCCTGAGAAACGGGATGGCCCGCTTCACGAGAAAAACATGATCTCCGGTAAAAGACCAGTATTCATGATAAAGCTGCGCAATCCAGCCGGCTCCGGCCGTCCAGTTGAGGATGTGGGGGGCCATGCAGTTTGCCTTCAACCCACCAGGAGCGGAAACAGCTGAGAGGTAGATGCCCCTGCATCCGTACAATTTTTGAGCATTTTCCCTCAAATCGTCCATATGCCGTTCGTAATAGTCGAAAACAGGAAGCATCAATTCCGGGAGCCTGCCCGGCAGCGCCTGCCAATAGATCATTTCCAGATTGATGTTGGCCATGTTGAATGCCCAGAAAGGGCGGTATTCGCCGCTCCACAAACCCATGAGCGGGCAGGGCAGGCCTCCCTTGGCCGTTCCGCAGACGAGGAGGTATCGTCCATACGCCCACATCCGTTCTACCAGCGCGTTGGGCATCCCTTCATCATATGCCGCGTCCAGAAGGGTCCTGTTCAGTTCTTCCCGTGTGAAGCGCTTGTCCTGCAGGGTGAACCTGCAGGCGTCGAAAAGCCTCCGATGCTCGGGCAGGTGTCTTTCCATCAAGGTGTCGTAATCGGCAGGAAGCTTTTCAAGGATGGCCTTCAATGCGGGCCATTGCGACTTGCTTTCGCCTGTCGTGAATACCTTGCACAGCACAAGCGTTCTTGCGCCACGGACAACCCTGGCAACGGCACCATGCTCAATCCCGTCGATTTCCGCCCTGAAAAAGATCCATTCACCTTCATGCATGGACTGTGCCTTCGAAGGAAGTTCAATCTTTTCCGATCGGATCGCGTCCGGGGCATGAACAGCGAGTTCCGCCTGAACACCCGCATTCGCTTCCACAACCAGCACATCGTCTGTCCGGGATACGAACGCCCTGCGGAAAAACGAATCCTGACCGTCGCAATACCTTACGGTGACCTCTGCCCGATCCATCAGCAGCTCTCTCCGGTATTTGGAGAAGCCTTCTTTCGCAGGCATACTGACCAGAAGGTCCGCCGCGGGGAATGGAAATCCGATATTCGGTTCATAGCCGTTTTTTTGGAGCTCCTCCAGAATCAGCCTGTCTGCCTCCGGAGCTCTTCCGGCCGACACAAGCTCCCGCATGGCAGGCAGGACATGGGACACATCCGGCATTTCTGGCTGTCTCGCTTCCCGCCACAGCGTCGTGTGGGTCAGCATGATGCGTTCGTTTGCCGCCGACCCGTATACCAGCGCGCCGTGGAGTCCATTGCCGATTGGCATTCCTTCGCGCCAGTTGTCGTTCCACCAGGAAGCCGGCCGGTTCATGGCCATTTGATAACTCATCTGCTTTCGCATCCTTCCGGTTCACCGAATCGGCTATACGCAAAGCACATGCCGACATAAGGCGTCCCTTCCCCATGATAGGTGAAAGGCAGCGCAACACACATGGAAAAATAGAGAAAAAACATGGAGTTTTCGTCATCCTACCCTATAAATGCGTCGAATCAATAACGGAAACCAAAAAGCCAAGACGCATTTATAGTGGCTTCCTGGTGTTCGAGCGAAGCTTCTATGGCCTGTCAGATCTGGCTGCTTTTGTATGCTTTCGGGGACACGCCGACCTGTTTCTTGAAAAAATTGGAAAGATAAAATTCGTCGCTGAACATCAGCAGCCTCGAGATTTCCTTCAGGCCCAGGTCCGTCAAAAC
>JANYKF010000083.1 GCA_025361665.1 Clostridiaceae bacterium | reverse complement strand
CCAACATGTCGCATGCCGTCAGGTTGGCGAAACATGGCATCCTGATGTTCGCAGACAGCGATGTGCTCGTTCAGCCGGACTATATCACCCGCATGATCCGCCCCTTGGCCGATCCGAAAGTCGGAGTGACCACTTCGAGTCAATTGGTTTCAGGCGGCCGCAAATTCTGGACACGATTCTTTTCATTCACCCAGAACTCGGAGGCCAATTTCTACTGGTCGTTTCTTGCCACCCTGGGCATGCGTCTCGGAATCACGGGTGCTGCCTTTGCCTTGACCAAAAAGGTTCTTGAAGAGATCGGAGGCCTGGAGCCGTATGCCGTCACCCTCCATGAAGACATGCACATGGGAAATGCCATCATTGACAAAGGATACAAGGTGGTTGTCGGGCCTTATGTGATCTGTCATCTCAATGAAGTGCCCAGGGAAAAGTGTCTGAATTATGCCAAGCGAATCGCAGGCGCGTTACGGAACAACGTCTTGTCGGATCTTCCGCTTTATCTGCTGATGCTGATAGGATACTGGGCAGTCCTGGTGATCGGGTTGATTGCCGGGAATCCCCATGTGACGGGCCTTGGTGTTTTGATGGTTCTGCTTCGCATGCTGCAGGGCATTTTCATGAAATTGGTGACCGGGAACAGGTTTCACCCGGTTGACATGATCATGGGTCCCTTCTTCGATTTGTTCGGGCTCTTCTACATCCTCTACAGTTTCAACAATCACAAGGTTGTCTGGCGGGACATCCAGTATGATTTGGGTACGGGGGGACACATCGACAAGGCAGGGTGAGTCATACTCTGAATCTTGTGCTGATTCATGTGTTGAACCATGTGCCGAATCATGGGGTGAATCATGGGGTGAAACGCACAATGTGTCAGGTCGGGATGCGGAATCATGAGGGGCGATCATATGGAGTGCGAGGAAAAAAGTGATGGTAATTGAACAAAACCATGTGTTGGAACTGACATTTGCGGGGCGGACTCATTTGGACGATCCATTCAACACTGTGGACTTGTCTGTTGACTTTACGGCACCGAATGGACGGACTCTCAGGGTCCCGGCCTTTTGGTCGGGCGGAGATGTCTGGAAAGTCCGGTATTCCAGTGCAATCGTCGGCGTGCACAGCTGCCGGACCGATTGCACCTGTTGCAGATCTACAGTTGACGCCGGACTTGAACAATCAGGAAATATCACCGTTACCCCCTGTACAGGCGACAACCCTCTCTACCGCCACGGTGCGGTCAACCGCAGGAATGACGACCTTTATCTGACACATCAGGATGGAGAACCCTTTTTCTGGTTTGCTGACACCTGGCGGATGGGGTTGACAACCCGGCTGGCTTGGCCGGAAGATTTTCAAGTCTTGCTTTCAGATCGGGTGGCGAAGGGATTCAGCGTTGTTCAGGTCATCGCAGGTCTTTATCCGGATATGCTGCCGTTCGATGAACAAGGCAGGAATGAAGCGGGTTTTCTTTGGGATGAATCAATCCACCGCACCAATCCTGCCTATTTCGATATGGCTGACCGACGAATCGCATGCCTTGTCGATTCACGGCATCACGCCCTGCATCGTCGGAAGTTGGGGATTTTTCATGAAATTCGCCGGCAAAACTGTCCTGATGCGTCATTGGCGCAACCTGACCGCGTGGTAGGCGGCTTATCCGGCAGCTTGGTGCGTGGCGGGGGAGGCCAATATGGCTTTCTGTGATGAAGCGGTGTCGGAAGAGGATCACCTGAAGCAATCTCGACGGGACTGGAACGACATGACTGTCCATATCCGTCAAACGGATCCCTTTGGCCGGCTTGTCACCATCCATCCGACACAAAACGGCCACGAGCAGATAGAGGATGAAACCCTCCTTGATTTGGACATCCCTATTGGGTGTCCCCACATGGCGCACACTGGGGCAATATGCCCTGGCAGGAAGCCTATCAGCTTCCCGGCTTCCTTCACATCGGATTCTTCAGAAAGTATCTGACGCGGTTCGACTGGTGGCGCTTCGAGTCCCATGTTTTCTGCCATGCAAGAGCGTATGAATCCGATCACCGACTATGAATCCGACCACCGACTATGAATCCGATCACCGACTATGAATCCGATCACCGACTATGAATCCGATTACCGACGAGGTGACAGATCCTGGTCCGGTCACGCAGGATGAGGCAGGCACCTGGCGGCCCCCCATGGTCGATGCTTTTCAGGATTGGATATTCGCCCTTATTGCCAATAAGGCTGAGTTGAATGGAAATAGAAAAATCGCGGGATCATCAAATGCAATGAGGTAAAACAGGTATGATGGCTACGCTATGGAATGTATTCCTCGCTTTTTTCCGGTCCAGCATCCTGAGTTACGGGGGAGGTCCGGCCAGCATCCCGCTCATGAAAAAGGAAGTGGTCGGTAACTTCGGATGGTTCACCAATGAACAGTTCGCGGATGCACTGGCGGCCAGCAACACCCTTCCCGGACCCATCGCGCCGAAAATGGCCGCCTATGTCGGCTTCAATGTGGCTGGAGTCCTGGGTGCCGTTGTCGGTGTTGTCGCGGCGGTCGTGCCAGCGGCAATTGCTGTTGTGCTCCTGGCGAAGCTGCTGCTTGTCTACAAGGACAACCCGAGGGTTAAATCCATGCTCCTGGTGGCGAAACCGATTGTTGTCGTCCTCCTTCTGCAGGCCGCCATCGATTTGATGACGAAAAACAATTTTCCCAGCATTGCCGCATACATCGTCGCTGCCGTGGCGTTCGGCGCGGTTGTTTTCTTGAAAGTGAATCCCGCCATCATCATGCTTTCCGGACTGGTGATTGGATTTACTTTCTACAAGCTATTTTAGGAAGCTTCGGCACACGTTCCGGCAGCGGCTGAAGAGTTCGAGATAGGGTACAGGATTTATGCAGCGGCTGAAGAGTTCGATATAGGGTACAGGACCTATGCAGCGGCTGAAGAGTTCGATATAGGGTACAGGACTTATGCCGCTGCTGGTGGTTGATTCCAGTCCGTCCCCGGTGCAAGTTCTATGAATTCAGGCCAAATCAGAGAAATGAACCTTGAAAACCTATCGCTGGATGTGTCAAACCTGGTGTGGGAAAGTCCCTTCAATGCGGAGGCGGCAAGTTCAACCCACACATTGGCGATGACAAGACCTTCAATCACCTGATCTTTTAAAAGTCATGACAAAGCATGGTCACAATACGATGTCCACGGCTCTTTTCGTTTCGTGTGACTCCAGCGCGGCGGTTAGCAGGGTGTGTGAAATATGTGTTTCCACCGGGGTGAAGCAGCCGAAACCGACAGACTGCCCTTCAATTTCCTGCAGGAAGGATGCCCACATCTGCAGGATGGAATCCGAGAAGCCGAACTCGAAAATATCGCCGGTGATCGTCGGAAACAACGGTTTGTTTCCGATGGCCACGCGGGACCAGGCTTGCTCCTTTCCTTCCGAATACAGATAATGGAATGCATTCGCATCGTCAGAGGTGAAGTACACCGACGCTTTCATCCCTGTCACCCTCAGGTACCAGTCGTTGGTGGAACCGGGGGACATGCGCTTCGTTTCAATGAACATGGGGAACTCATTCCCGTCCTTGTCGTTGCAGGAGCAGACCAGGGTTGCGTTGTCATAAGTGTCGCAAGGCGCCGTGCCGCCTTTGCCGTCCGGCCTGGTAGTGACGATGTCCGACAGGAACGCGTAAACGTTTTTCGGAATCCAGCCCATCCGGAAAGGCACATGCTGCGTATGGATGCCCAAATCGCCCATGCATCCGTATTCACCGTTGATGGCCTTCTTCCGCTTCCAGTTGACGGGCTTCGTCACATCAAGGTCGCTGGCGTGGTTGAAACCTGCCTTGACCTCCAGAATGCGTCCGCAGCGGTCTTCCCGGAGCCACCGGATCAGCATCTGGCATGCCGGGAAATAGGGAAATTCGCTTGCACAGCGCACAACCACATCCGGATTCTGCCGGATGGCCTCCAGGATGCGGTCGTTGGCCGGCTTGTCGATTCCGAAAGGCTTTTCGCCCAGCAGATGCTTTCCGGACCGGATCACATCGATATAGACCTGCTCGTGCAAAACATGCGGCAAGGCGCAATAGATGGCGTCGATGTCTTTTCGTCCGAGCAAAATCATATAGTCCGTCGCAACGGTTTTGATGGACGGGAAATTGTCCGTAAACCATTTGTGCGAAGATTCATTCGTATCACAGATGCCCACGATTTCAGGACGGGGGATGTCAGCAGTCAGATGGCACCATCTCGCGCTGGCGCTTGCAAATTCCCGACCCATCAGGCCGCAGCCGATGATGCCGAATCTGATTGTCTTTCCCATATTGGTTCTCCTTCACTCTCCAGTTTTGGCGACCAGAATTTCCAGATTGGCCCGGGCGCATTGTACCAGGTTATCTTCACTGAGACCGTTGTCCGTGATGATGGCCTTTATCTCTGATACCGAAGCATAGCTGACAAAGGAGCGCAGGCCGAATTTGCTGGAATCCAGCAATACATAGCTTGTGTCCGACCTTTTGATGACGACCTCATTGAGTTTTGCCGTATCCGTGTCGGTTGTCATGAAGCCTTCATTCAGATCCAGCCCGTCAGCGCCAAGGAAAGCCTTCTTATAAATGAAGCTCTGGACGAATTTCTCCGAGGGGTACCCGGCAAATGCCCTCCGACTGGCATGGTATTCGCCGCCGATCAGGATGACAGGGCATGAATCCTGCAGGACTTCCAGATTGGCGAAGGAATTCGTGATCACCTTAATCCGGTGCAGGGTTTTGTTCTGCAGCCTTGCCTTCACCGCGATCGCCACTTGCAGGAGGGTGGTGCCGCTGTCAAAGTAAACGACATCTTCATCGTTGAGAATTTCTGCGGCACTTGCGGCAATCTGACGTTTCGCGGTTATATTCCTGCTTTCGAGCACTTCGAATGAATATTCCGACCCTTTGGCGGAGACAAGGTGGATCCCGCCGTGTGTACGAACAACTTTCCCGGAATTCTCCATTTCTATGAACAATCTGCGCGCACTGGAAAGGGAAATGGAAAGAAGGGCGATTGCCTCATCGATGGACATTTTCTTCCGTTGATTCAATGCGTCCAGGATCGCCTTTTCCCTGTCCTGCGTTTTGGACATATCCATCACCTGCTTGATTTTTACTATGCTTATCATAAAGTAGATGGCTCAATAAGTCAACGAATGAACAATAATTTTTGAGATAATGAACAAAAAGTTCAAATAATCAGACATATACTGTTGACACATGAACAAATATGTCATAAGATTGCCCCGTATTGACACCCATATTTTTAGACAGGGAGGAAGAAGTATGAGGAGATATCTATGCCTTGTCCTGGCACTTGTGTTGGCTGTAGGGTTGTTCTCTGCCTGTGGAGGCACCGCTGCACCTGCTGCAACCAGTGCCGCACCCGCTTCCGCTGTCGC
>JANYKF010000069.1 GCA_025361665.1 Clostridiaceae bacterium | reverse complement strand
CATTTTCACGCATCACATCGGCCATCGAAAGGCGGAGCTCCAGTCTTTCCTTAAGGGCCCCCACCCACAGCAGCGCCTGTTTCAGCAACAGGAGAGAGGCTTCTCCACTGCCCCCGGCCCGGGCCTGCTCCGACAGGGAGCGCAAGGCTGCAGCAACCATTATGGGACCATCCACACCCAACAGGGAATTGACAGTTTTCCTGTCCCCCCAGGCGAGAACTTCCTCCTCCTCGACATTCCTGAATTTTCCAGGTTTCGGTTTTCTTTCGGATTCCAGTTTTCTTTCGGATTCCGGCTCTCTTTCGGATTCCAGCTCTCTTTCGGACTCAGCTCCTATTTCAGATTCCAGTTCTATTTCGGATTCCAGTTCTCTTTCGGATTCCGTTCTTTTTTCTAATACCTGTCCTTTTTCACCCTGCAGGACTCTTTTCGGAATAAGGAAGCCGACAAGGGAAAGAAACCGAATCCAGTTTTCACGGGCCGAGTCGTGGTCATAATCGTTCCTGTACTGCTCCGCTGTCTGGAGCGCATAGCGGGCGGAGCGGCCTGTGTCTCCTGCTTTTTCGAACTGGATGCTCAGCAGAGCGGGCAATTCCATTACCGTTTTTCCCGCCTGCCTTTCCAGAAAAACGGCAATGTTCGCGTGCAGCTTCACGCGGCGCGTATGCAGCAGACTTTCGTAAAGCACTTCACGCGCCATATCGTGGACAAAGCGCGCCTCTTTCTGGAGAGACCCGCCACCGGCGTGTATGGAATGCATGGTAAGGATGCCCGCGCGCAGGGCAGGTTCCATTGCTTTGTCCGGATCGGCCAGCCCCACCAGTTCCCGCATCCATCCGAGGCGGAACGAGGAACCGATGGCGGACGCCGTCTGCAGCATGGCGAGTGTCTCAGGCGGCATGTCCTGGAAATTGGCCAGGATCATGTTTCCAATGCCCTTTACCATTTCGCTTTCATCCGATGAGACAAGGTGCGCGACACCCGCCTCAATGGAAACGCTTCCACGCCGCTTAACGGCTGTCACGAATTCCCTCACGAACAAAGGGTTCCCCTGGGTGATCCGCATCAGGGTGGAATCAAAATCCTTTGCGGTTTCAGCACATCCGAGCAGTTGGGATGCCAATTGGGTCGTCCCCCGCGCGGAAAGCGGCTGCAGGGTCCAATGGAAGTCAGGCCTCGATTCCCGGCCATCCTCCCCGGATGCCAGGCTGTCATCACCAGCCGCCCAGGGGCTGTGTTCCAGCCTGCTGTCCGGACGATGGAGCATCAGCCAGACGGAGCCGATGCCGGACAATCCGGGGAGCATCTGCTCGATCAGGGTGATGGAACGGTCATCGGCCCATTGCAGGCCATCCAGGACGATCATCGATGCGTGGTGCGTCAGGACGGCGCGGAAGAAACGCTGCAACTGATCCACCATCTCCCGTTCCATGTCCTGCGGTTTCATGACATTCAGAATATCCTGGAAATCCGGATTCCGCTCCAATCCGATGAAAATGCCCAGAAAGTCGGCCATCCGCTCGACAAGGGCATCCGAAATGCCCGGAAACAGGAAGAAACAGTAGGATAGGACGCGATAACGCTTCGCCGTGGGACTGCCTTCCGCTTCAATATTCATGATGGCATGCAGCAGGCCCGACAGCAGGCTGTGCGGACGTCCGCGATCCGTCGTGCCGCATTCCACGTTCGTCACCTTTGCATTCGATGGCATCCGTTCCTGCAGACCCCGGACCATGGCCTTTGCCAATGCGGTCTTGCCCATGCCGGATTCCCCAATGATGTGGCATACCGCCAGATTGTCTCCCTGCACCCGCTCCATCAGCAAAGGAATGGCTTCCAGCATCTCCTCCCGCTCCAGAAGCCCTTCCTGTTCCCCCTCCATGAACAGGGACTCCGATTCCGGACGATAGCTGCCCACCGGTTCCTTTCGGTTTCGGACGGTCAATTCGCCCATGTCCCGATACAGAAAGCGTTCTTTCGTCTCTTCATAAACGCTGCGGCTCACCAGCACCGTTCCGGCTGGTGCTGCGGTCTGGAGGCGCTGTGCCAAATTTACAGTGTCTCCCA
>JANYKF010000024.1 GCA_025361665.1 Clostridiaceae bacterium | reverse complement strand
CATCCTTGATCTTCTGGACCAGTGATCGGTCTGGAATGCCCGGGACGCTGTAGAATCCGTACGTGCCAGGAGGCAAAAGTTCTTCGGCGCCAACCTGCCAATCATCCCTGTCTGTTCCGGAACACCCTGGTGGCGAACGGCCATGCCGTTTTTCACAGGGTGTTCCTTTTATCCGGCAATCGGCTTGAACTGCCCCGGAGCCGATCCCGGCCGTCTCCGGGGCAGTCCGTGCCCGGATGGAAATGCAAGCCGCCAGCCGGGTCTGGCAGATATGGACAGATTGTAAACAATGGCCGGAACGGCAACATATATTTGTGGAACGTGAAAAACGTGGTGTATAATGAATCAGAACATGCTTTTCGACGGGGAGGACACATTCGTGGCATACAAAGTGTTTCAGACGGTCGTCATGCGCATCCGCGACACGATGGGCAACGAGTTCGGGATTACGGACGGAACCGGAACGATTATTGCAGGGACGGCCGAAGCGGAAATCGGAACGGTTTCCGAAATGTGTGTCGATTTTATCGCGACAAACCAGACGATGACCGAGCGCGACGGCTTCATCCTCAAGAAAATCGAAATTGGCGGGCGCCTGGATTTTGTCCTGTACCTGCAGAGCGATCATCCGGAACGCTGCAAGCACGCAGAACTCATCGCCATCAGCCTTGAGAACGCGAAACTGTATTTCGACGAGAAGTATGATCGCGGCAACTTCATGAAGAATGTGCTTCTCGGGAATATTCTGCCCGGCGACATCACCCTCAGGGCCAAGGAGTTGCGGGTGAAGAACGAAGGTCGCCGCGTGGTTTTCCTCATCCGCACGGAGAAGACCAGGGAACTGTATGCCTACAATGTCATCCAGAGCCTGTTTCCCAACAATGCCAGGGATTACGTGGTGCTGCTGGACGATCAGAACACCGTGCTCATCAAGGAACTGAAGGAAAACGAAGACGGCGGCGAGATTGTCAAGAAGGCGCGCGTCATCATCGACACCCTGTCCAGCGAACTGATGATCAAGGCCAGCATCGGCATCGGCACGGAAGCGGAGAGCCTCCGCGAGGTGGCCCGTTCCTACAAGGACGGCCAGACGGCCCTGAAAATCGGACAGATCTTCGAGAACGACAAAAGCATCGTCGACTACAACCACCTCGGCATCGGCCGGCTCATCTATCAGCTGCCGACAACCCTCTGCCGGCTGTTTCTGAACGAAGTGTTCAAAGAGGGCGTATTCGAGACCATCGACAACGAAACCATGAACACGATCACGAAATTCTTCGAGAACAACCTGAACGTGAGTGAAACCTCCCGCCAGCTGTTCATCCACCGGAACACCCTGGTGTACCGGCTTGACAAGATCCAGAAAATCACCGGCATGGACTTGCGCCGTTTTGACGACGCCATCTATTTCAAGGTGGCCATGATGGTGAAGAAATACCTGGATGACGCGTCCAGATAAAGGTGCCTCTCGGGGGAAACATGATCCGTTTCATTGATGTGACGAAGGTATACGCGAATGGTGTGGTCGGGCTGGCCGGCGCCAATTTGCATGTCGGCAAAGGCGAATTCGCCTTTATCGTTGGTGAAAGCGGTTCAGGCAAGTCCACCCTGCTCAAGCTGATCACCCGGGAGGAAACGCCCAATACCGGCGAAGTCCAGGTCAACGGGTACAATGTCCATGCCATGGGCCGCTGGGAGGTGCCGCTGCTGCGGCGCAGCCTCGGCATGGTTTTTCAGGACTTCCGCCTGCTTCCGAACCGCACCGCTTATGAAAATGTCGCTTTCGCCATGCAGATGGTGGAATCCCTTCCGCGTGAAATCCGCCGGCAGGTGCCCCTGGCGCTCGGGCTGGTCGGGCTGGGCAAAAAGGCGAGATCCTACCCGTCGCAGCTTTCCGGTGGCGAACAGCAGCGCGTCGTCCTGGCCCGCGCCCTCGTGAACAACCCGGCCGTGCTCATCGCGGACGAACCGACGGGAAACCTCGATCCGAAAACGTCCTGGGAGATCATGAACCTGCTGGACGAGGTCAACCAGCGGGGCACCACCGTACTGGTGGCAACGCACGAGAAAAACATCGTGGATGCCATGAAAAAGCGCGTCATCTCCCTGGAGCGGGGCACCATCATCTCCGACGCGGAGAAAGGCCGATACGAGCATGAAGATTAGAACGATGCGCCTCCTCTCCCGGGAAGGCGTTTCCAATGTGGTCAAGAACAAGCTGATGTCCCTCGCATCCATTGGCACCGTCGTCATTGCCCTGCTGCTCCTCGGCCTGGTGCTGCTTGTGGCCATCAATGTCAAGAGCAACATGGATCAGATGCGCAAGGAACTGGAAGTCCTCGTGTTTCTCAATATCGACATCAACGACCTGGACCGCGAGGCGATCAAGGCTTACATCCGGGAGCGCGAAGCAGCGGGGGAAGTGGCTTCCTGGAAATACGAGAGCAAGGAAGATGCCTATCGGAACCTGCAGGCGTCGTTTTCCGATCCGGCCCTGCTCAAGGGGATGACGTCGGACCAGATGGCCGAATCGTTCTCCATCCGCCTTGCCAATCCGGAAGACGGCGCGCATTTCATCGAACCCCTCTCGCAGATGCCCGGCATCCAGCCGGAACCTGACGGCATCAACTATCCGCAGCAGACCCTGGAGCGGATCACCGGTTTCGCCGATATCCTCAACACGGTCACCCTGGCGCTGATGGGCATCATGCTCGTGATTTCAGTGTTCATCATCAGCAATACGATCCGGCTCACGGTGTTCGCGCGCCGCAAGGAAATCGAAATCATGCGCCATGTGGGTGCGCTGGACAGCTTCATCCGCATGCCATTCTTCGTGGAAGGCATCGTCATCGGCATCCTGAGCGCGGCTGCGGCATTCCTGCTCACGTGGAGGGGATATGGCTGGACGCACGACACCCTGAACCTCATGCTGGCGGATCTTGGCTTCGGTATGTTCATCCTGGTGCCGTTCGAACCTGTCGGCATGCGCATTGTCCTGTTGTACTTCATCATCGGAATGGCCATCGGGGGAATCGGAAGCCTGATCTCCGTAAGAAAACACTTGAATGTGTAATGGCGGGGGCGTATAATGGGGTCGCATTGTTACCCGTCATGACGGGTGGCAGGCTGTTCCGTTTTGCCGGCAGCAGGATGAATCCGTCCGGCTTGCCCGTCACGGGAACGAAACAGGAGGAATTCCATGAATCGAAAGATTACGGCGTGTTTGCTGGCCATCGCCTTGATATCGGCC
>JANYKF010000452.1 GCA_025361665.1 Clostridiaceae bacterium | reverse complement strand
CATTTTCGGCTTCACCCGGGATAGACGCATCGAGCGTTTCCTGGCGAACCAAGTCCTTCATCGTCTGAGCAAACGTATCCATCGCTCCCTGAAGCTTTTCGACAAGGGGTGAATACCTGGACGCATCCTTTTGCGACACAGCCGCTTCCAGCTCGGACGCAACGGCCTGGATGTCATTCAATGAGAGATTGCCCGCCACTCCTTTCAAGGTATGCGCCAGGGATAAGGCCATGTCCGGTTGGTTGTCGGCCAGGGCTGTTTTTATCTTCCTTGCCGAGTCTGTATCGCGAGAGGCAAAATCGTCCAGCATTTTCCGAAACAGCATGCGGTTTCCGCCGATCCGGTTAACCCCTGCGTGAATGTCAATTCCTGCGGTACTGTCCGGCAGATTGACTGCATGATTCATTTCCGTGGAGGCTTCATCGCGGAGCTTTCCTTTGCTGCCCGAGTCAATGGACATTCCCGGCTTCACCCATCTGATGAGAGTGGCAAACAGGTATTCCGGGTCTATCGGTTTACTGACATAATCATTCATGCCCGCGGACAGACACTCTTCCTTGACGCCTTTCATGGCATGGGCCGTCATGGCGATGATGGGCAAATCCTTGAACCTATCATTGCCGCGAATCAGCCGGGTCGCTTCATAACCACCCATGACAGGCATTTGAACATCCATCAGGACCGCATCGTATTCAGAACCGTTCACTGCGTCCATGGCCTCCTGGCCATTGCCCGCGATATGAACGAAAATACCGAACCCTTTCAGGATTTCCGTGGCGACCTCCTGATTCAGGGCATTGTCCTCCACCAGCAAAATCCTTGCGCCTTTGAGCGCATCCGGGCTGTCGGCCGCGTTTTCCGAACCGTGAACCCGCATGGCCGAATCCATCATATTGGCGCCGAACACCTGCATGATCGTGTCAAACAAAAGAGACTGGTTGATGGGTTTCATCAGGAAAGCATCCACGCCCATTTTTCGGGCTTTTTGGAAAATCTCCTCTCGTCCGAAAGCGGAAACCATGATTGTCACAGGCGTATGCGCAAGTTTTTTGTCCCCCATGATCTTTTGTGTCGTTTCCAGCCCATCCATTCCAGGCATGCTCAAATCCATCAGGACCAAATCATAGGGTTTATCGGCCGATTCCCGATCAAGTTCCGCCAGAGCCGCTTCCCCGGAATCCACGGCAACCACGTTCATGCCAAAAGCGCCGATCTGTTCTTTCAGTATTTCCCTGGCCGTCGCATTGTCATCGACAACAAGCACCTTCAGGGCTTTGAGTTTTTCAACATCCAGGGTTCGTCCTTCCTTCTTCTCGCTGGCCATCCGGAATGCCGCAGTAAAAGTGAATTGACTGCCGGCACCGTATTCGCTCTCGACATGGATCTCGCCATCCATCATGTTCACGAGCCGTTTGCTGATCGTCAGCCCCAGTCCCGTCCCACCGTACTTCCGGGTCACAGAGGAATCCGCTTGTGAAAAGGCAAAGAACAGTTTGCCCATTTGTTCCGCTGTCATGCCGATTCCTGTGTCACTGACGCAAAACCTGAGGCGGCAGCCGGTTTCCGTTTTTTCAACCAGTTCGGCCCTTATCAGGATGTGACCCTTTTCCGTGAACTTCACGGCATTGTTTGCCAGATTGATGAGAATCTGACCCAACCTTACGGGGTCGCCCACCAGATCCATCGGCACATCTTTGGGTATCATGCTGAGCAGCTCTATGTTCTTCTTGGCGGCCTCCACGGAAATCATCGCGACAATGTGATTCATCACCTGGTCAAGCCGGAAAAGGACGGATTCCATCTCCAGCTTGCCTGCCTCGATCTTCGAGAAGTCCAGGATGTCATTGACAATGCCCAGGAGCGCATTGGCGGAAGAGTCGATTTTGCCAAGGTAATCCCGCTGCTTTTGAGTCATGTCCGTTTTCAGGATGAGGTTTGAAAACCCGATGATGGCATTCATGGGCGTTCTGATTTCATGGCTCATGTTGGCCAGGAATTCACTTTTCGCCTTGACCGCTTCCTCCGCGATTTCCTTGGCCGATACGAGTTCCATCTCGGCCTGCTTTTGCCGGGTGATGTCCCGGATGATGCCGATGGAATGCCATCCGTTATGCATGTAAACAGCGGAAAGTGACAGCTGCACGGTTATCTCCGTATTGTCTTTTCTGCGTGCGTGCAAATCAAGCGTTTTCCCGATTGCGCCTCCCTGTCCCGTCTGTTGAAACAGGGGAAAAGCGGCATGGTGCGCCGCATGGTATCGGGGTGGCACGATGAGCTGGTGCAGATCCTGACCGATGGCCTCCGCGCCGGAATATCCCAGAATCCGCTCAATGGCGGGATTCCAGAAAGTGATGAAACCGTCTTGATCCATCATGATGATGCCGTCCTGCGCAGACTCGGTGATGGCATGCATGCGCTCTTCGTTTTCCTGATTATGGACTTGGACTGTTTTTATTATTTCAGTTCTTTTGATGATCGTAAAGAAGGAAATCAGAATCAGACAAATGGCGACAACGATTATCCCTGACATGGTGACATCTTTGATGGCTGCCTGGTTCCAGGTGGCTGCCGGGTAATCCATCGCGAACACGGCGATGGTTTTGTTTGTCTTGTCATCCTTCATGGGAATGAGAATATGGATCCATGTCCCCAGTCGATCGGTTTCCGGCTTTGTCACAACGGCCAGTCCATCGATAAAGGGTTTCTGCATATTCATGCTTACTTCTGTGAATTCCATGCCTGGAGGTGAATAGTTTTTTGATTTCACCGGTTCCGAATCCACCGCGAAATAGATCTTGTTGTCTCGCTG
>JANYKF010000427.1 GCA_025361665.1 Clostridiaceae bacterium | reverse complement strand
GGGATATCCGCTCATAAAGGATTGGACAGCCGGAATGGCCGGGTCTGCGGGATCCTGAAAACTGAAAATGTGCTGCACTTTTCCAGAAAAATCCTGATTCATCCAGGAGGTCAGATTTTCTTCCAATTCGAAATCCACGTCCTTGACGGGATGGATGATGCTGACGCAGGTATCCGCATCCTGGACTGAGCTTTCCAGAAAAATGCTTGTTTTTTCCCGGTGGATAAACACAAACAGGATTTGCGCTGTCCAGAACGAAAAAAAGGCAAGGCACAAAAATCCGGCTAGATACAGCATGTAATGGCACCTCCACAAACCCGATGGACAGACCCTGCCTTAGCGGTTCACCACTTTCATGGCCGTTTCCGCCCACTGCGTGAGACGCTGCGGCTGGTAATGGATGGTGGAAATGTCCTTGAGGATATATTCCAGATTCACATGGTTCCGGCGGGCCGCCTGCAAGGTATGTGCCAGGTCGCGTTCAATTTCGCCGCAATCCAGCACGGAATCGACAAGCAAAGCCGGTGACGGCTTATTGGACATCACAAGGTCGGGCCCTATTTTTTCAGCAAACACATCCCGGTTGCTCCATGGGCTACAGGAAACCTTTTTCACATTGGGAATCCGTTTCACAAGGTCAAGGCGGTCATCCAGCCGGTCACAGCAGCCATAATAGAGCATCCCGAACGGTTTCGCCATGCGGAGGACATAAGGCAGTTCGAATTCTTCCGTCACTGCAGGAGACACCGAGGAGAATAGCTGCGCCAAGCCGAATGCCCAGGCGTTTTGGGCATATGGCCCTTTTCCCTGGCCGAAATCCGGCAGCAGTTCATCCGTATAGGTATGGGAGCAATGGCACAGACTGGCCGTATCGTTGTGAATGCCAAGCGCCTCCGCCTGCCGGATGCCGGACATCACGGACGAGGTGATGCGTTCCATGCACGCATGCAGGAATTCCGGCCGATCCACCAGATCAAAATAGATGTTCTGTACGCCCATCAGTACGGACAGCGTGTCCCAGACCCCAAGATGAAACTGCAGGCCGGAGCTCTGCCGTACCGGCGCAACCCCGCCGAACAAGTCTTCCGCCTGTTCCATCCATCGCTTGCTTTCTTCCACATCGTGCGTGATGACCATGTCTTTGATTTTCACAATATCTTCTTCCCGCTGCAGCTGGTTGTGGTATCGGTGGGAAACCACATCGCTGACGGTATCGGTGATCTGCGTGTCTTCCTCGACGGTTAGGCCGTATCCCGTATTCCGGATCGATTTTGGGATGGTGATGAACGGTTCCACCACCATGTCCACAGGGAAATGATTCCACTTGTAGAGTGTTTGGCGCATCTCATGCTCGATATGCCTGCAGAAGGGATCGGTTGTCTTTAGGGTCAACTCGCCGTCCGCATTGAGTTCGTGCCAGGGGAGCTGGTCAATCAGGACCATCGGACGCTGCATTTTTCCCCGGTTCAGCGCTTTCCACAATTCCATTTTTTCACGCTGTACCGGCAATTGGGCCACTTCCATGTACTGTGCGGCCAGTTCCCTCAGGACGTCGCGATCGTGCTGCGTATTCATAGGCATACTCTCCCGCCGTGCAGGATTGTTTGAATCGGCCCGCCATTCCCGCACATCTGAAAACATGGTATACAAAAATGAAGCCTTTGTATAGGATATCCTCAAAATTCGGCGCTGGTTACCGATAATTTCCAAACCGCTCGCAGGTCCTGTACATCGCATTCACATTGTCCAATGGGGTTCCCGGAGCCAAGGCATTTCCTTCCCGCAGCACAAATTTCGCAGATTTTCGCATGACCCCGGATGCAAGGACTTCCCGTACCCGCCGCTCCACCTGCTCCGGGGTACCGCTGCGGAGCAGGCCGATTTCAGGGCCGCCATACACACAGGTGTCTTTTGGCAGCTCATCATACAATCGCCCAAAATCAATCGGAAAGCCTGTATCGAAAGCCCGGACGCCCAATTCCTGTGCAATTGCGGGAAAAAACCGCTGCGTGTCACCGCACAGATGGATCCCCCGACTGCCGCCCTCCGTCGTCAGTTCATCAAAAATCCTGCGGTGAAACGGTAAAATCATCTCCCGGTACATGCTTGGTGATAGAAGCACGATGGAGTCGTCCGCCATGCCGAAATCATCGGATTTGTCCGGTTGGCCAAGATAGGCACGCACTTTCCGGATGCGTGCAATCGTCGCTGTCGTAATGAAGTCCAGCAGCTGCAGTGCATATTCGGGGTCGTCCACCAGATCGCACAGGAACTCCTCCACACCCCGGATGCCGCAGGCAATGGTGACCGGGCCATCTGTCCCCGTCATGTTGAAGGGCATGTTCAGATGTGCGACAGGCAGGTTTTTGTAGCGGAAAGATTTCATCCGTTCCAGAAACCACTCATAGCGGTCCCGCACATCCCTGCCGATGCCGGAAAAAGCATCCGGAATGCCTTTTTCAAAGAGGGCGTGCTTGTCATCCTCACCCAGAAAAGCAGGCGCATGGGGTTCGATGCCATCCCTCAATAGGGCACCGAACCAAACGGGTTCCAGATAATTCTGATAATCCAGCGTGATGGACCAGCCATCCTCGGGATCTCCCATTCCGTCATCCGAGAGGATGTTGTGCCGTTTCCAGTCCTGTGCGCGGACCTGGCACTCCAGCATCAGCTGTGAATCTTTCAGGTACCGGCTTAGTGTGACCCCGCACTGGTTCTCATCCGGCTCGTGAATCCAGTTCCGTGTATCCGCATAGATCGTCACGGGAACCCTTGTGGG
>JANYKF010000418.1 GCA_025361665.1 Clostridiaceae bacterium | reverse complement strand
TATTTTCTCTTCATGATAAACCATAATAAATGAGTAATAAATGGATTGACGAACCACCCTGAATACCATATCATGCAACTATGGCCTCGGCAATTCAAGCAGACATGGGTCGCATTTATGGGGGTATTCATATGAAATTCGAACCGACAAAGGTATCCGTCTCGGCCCATGAGATCCCTTCCTGGTATGAGGATGCGAAGTTTGGCATCTTCATCCACTGGGGACTCTATTCCGTTCCTGCATGGGCGCCGAAGACAACCAAAAACATCATCGAGATGATTCGGGAAGGTGGATTCAACAGTACGATGCCGGCCAATCCATATGCCGAATGGTATCAGAATTCCCTTCGCATCAAAGGGAGTCCGGTGCAGCAGCACCATGCCAGGACATATGGAACCGCATATTCCTATTCGGATTTCAAAGAAAGATTTGAAGCACTCTCAAAATCAATGAATCCAACCGAATGGGCCGAATTTTTCAGCCGAGTAGGTGCAAAATATGTCGTCATGGTCACGAAACACCATGACGGTTACACGCTTTGGCCCAGTAAAATCAAGAATCCCAAAATCGACCGTTATTTCTCAAGGCGGGATTTGGTGGGTGAACTGACCAACGCTGTCCGTGCGAAAGGAATGAAAATGGGTCTGTATTATTCAGGCCTGCTGGATTGGACGGTGAAGAAGCGCCCCATCCGGAATATCTTCGATATGATCAACAATGGCGACATGGGCAAGGCTTATACGGAATATTCCACGAATCAATGGATGGAACTGATTGAACGGTACAAGCCCTCCATCCTTTGGAACGATATCGGCTACCCGGCGGATTACGATCTGAACAAGTTGTTCGCACACTACTACAATGAGGTTGGCGATGGCGTCGTGAATGACCGGTGGTCCCAGACCAAAATACGCGGCGGCCCAATAGGCAGGGCTTTCGTCTATCTTGCTGTGAGAATGCTATACGCCAAAATGAAAAAGAGCGGCGAACTGACCATGGAAGCGAAAGGACACCACGATTTCACAACGCCTGAATACAGTGTTTACAAAGAAGCCCGCGAAAAGAAATGGGAATCTACGCGGGGTGTTGGGAAATCTTTCGCGTACAATCAAGTGGAAGTCGAATCCGACATGCTCACAGGCAAGGAAATCATCCACATGCTTTCGGACATCGTCAGCAAAAACGGCAACCTTTTGCTGAATGTCGGACCGATGCCGGACGGGACGATCCCCGAAATGCAGAAACGTCCGCTGCTGGACGTCGGCGATTGGCTGAACGCAAATGGCGATGCCATTTATGGCACACGGCCATGGACCAGGGCCGAAGGTGTGACGGATGAAAACAAACCTGTACGCTTTACGCAAAAAGACAATATCCTTTATGCAATCCTCAATGATGACGTACTGCCTAAAAATTTGATCATCAGGGATTTGGAAGTGAACGAAAATGCTGCTGTCAGGCTGCTGGGCGGCAATCAGGCAGTTGCCCTGGCATGGCGCATGGCGGGGAGTGATCTGGTCATCGATTTACCGGATGGCCTTCCACAGCAGCATGCGTATGCATTCGCCATATCGCCGCGCGCATGACTTCTCACCGTCTCGTAAAGAATTGCTCCGTCAAGTGTTTCAGCCACCTTTCGTCAGCTCCGGACCCGAAGAAGAAGTTTACAAGATCGGGGAGAAAAGCAGAAGCTTTTTCAGAAAGAGAAGTGGATTTGAATACGATTCCTGACAGCTGTCCGGACATGAATCGGGATTGTCGGCCCGATGGCAAACCAGCCCTGAAATACAGACTGATGGCGGTCGATGTCGACGGAACCCTGCTGGACAACCAGGGACATATGACCGAAGCCACCAAAGAAGCGATCCGTCTGGGTGTGGAAAGCGGACTCATTTTCACCATTGCGACAGGAAGACCGGTTCAAGGGGTTGAACATTTCAACGAGATGCTCGCGCTTGACCTGCCCTATATCACCTACAACGGATCGATGGTGGTGATGGGAAAGTCGAAAGAAATCCTTTATGAACAGAAAATGGATTCGCTGGATGCAAAGGCCATTTACAAGCTTGGCCTGGAATATGGCGCAACGGTCATCGTGTGGGCTCACAACAGGTTATATGTGAACATCCTGAACAAGGATGCCCTGCTGTACAGCAAGGCGGCAAGACAGGCCGCCCTCCTGATGGAGGAGCCGGAGGCCGTTCTGGAAAGCGGTGTATCGAAAATACTCTGGGTCGATGCCATCCCCAAGATTGACCGGGCGCAGCAGGAAGTCGGCAGCCGGCTAAGCGGAAACGTGAACTATCACACGTCAAATCCCATCTATCTCGAGTTTGTGGACAAAAAGGCTTCCAAAGCGATTGCAATGGAAAAACTGGGCGAATACTACGGGATCCGCCGCGAGGAAATGATTGCGGTCGGAGACGGTCTGAACGACCTTTCCATGATCGAATACGCCGGTCTGGGTGTGGCCATGGCCAACGCCGCGGATGAAATCAAATGCAAAGCGGACTATGTCACGTTCTCAAACGAGGAAGACGGTGTCGCGCACGTCATCCGCAAGTTTGTTCTGGGAATTGAGGCTTGATTCTGTTGCATGAAGTCGTTTTGCGACTTTATCGTGCAAGATGCATTTCGCAACTTGCATGCATGCGCTATCAAGCAGCCGCTGTACTGGATGGAGATCCCCTGGGACGCGATTTCGCAACTTGCATGCATGCGCTATCAAGCAGCCCTGTCACTTGAGCCCTGAGGCAAGTGTCACTTTTGTGTCGCCATCCACTCTTTCCTT
>JANYKF010000410.1 GCA_025361665.1 Clostridiaceae bacterium | reverse complement strand
CCCGACGGCTTCTGGGAGAGTATCACTGTCCGGTCATCGAGAAAATGGTGCGCCGCGCGCTCGAAATCTGCATCGCGGGGGCCGCGGGTGTTGCGGAGCGGGATCCGGACGCCGTGACGGCCCTGTTCGATGCGCTGGTGCTGTCGGGCCTGGCCATGGGGATGGTGGGCAACTCGCGCCCGGCTTCCGGTGCGGAACACCACCTGTCCCACTACTGGGAGATGGATGCCCTGAAAAACGGGGAAACCCATGCGCTGCACGGGAATGCCGTCGGTTCGGCGACCGTCGCCATTTCGCGGACTTATGAATTGCTTCGTGAACTGCTGCCTGAAGGGTTCGTCATCCCTGATTCCGCGCTCATCCGGCATTTGCTGAAAACAGCCGGCGCGGCGGTGACTCCCTCGGATTTGGGCATCTCCCGCGCCTTGTTCCACCGAAGCATGCTGGAGGCGATGCATGTCCGACCCAGATACACGATTCTGCGCTTTGCCGAGGAACACGGACGCCTGGAGGAAATTGCGGATGTCCTGACTGCGGAGTTCTACGGCCCTTGATATTCCGACAAGATCACAGACAGGCGCTTACGCTTCTGAAAGGATCACAAATTGGCTCCTGCTCATCTGAAAGGATCACTAACAAGCGCTTGAGTTTCCGACAGGATGGTAAGTGTTCTGCAGGAGGTATGACAAAATGGAACAAATCATGGATCTGAAACAATATGAAATCTGGTTCATCACCGGCAGCCAGCACCTGTACGGTCCTGAAACGCTTGCCCATGTGGCGGCCCATTCAGCGGAAATCGCAAAATCCTTCGACGCGGATCTACGCATCCCCTGTACGGTTGTTTTCAAGCCTGTCGTGAAGACGGCGGATGAAATCACGCAGGCCTGTGAAGCGGCCAACGCGAATCCGCGGTGTGCCGGCATCATCACCTGGATGCACACATTTTCTCCGGCGAAAATGTGGATTGCGGGGCTTTCCCTCCTGCGAAAACCGCTTCTTCACCTGCACACGCAGTACAACCGCGACATCCCCTGGGAAACGATCGACATGGATTTCATGAATCTCAACCAGTCCGCCCATGGCGACAGGGAGTACGGCTTCATCGGTACCCGGATGAAAGTGGCGCGCAAAGTCGTCGTGGGTTACTGGGAAGACGCGCGCGTCATCGGGAAAGTGGGCGCCTGGATGCGTTCCGCCGTTGGCCATGTCGAGTCCCGCCGCCTGAAGGTGGCCCGTTTCGGAGACAACATGCGCAGCGTCGCCGTGACCGAAGGGGACAAGGTGGAAGCGCAGATCCGTTTGGGATGGACCGTGGACGGATTTGGAATCGGAGATCTCGTGAAACGGGTGTCGGAGGTATCCGAAGCGGATGCGGATGCCCTGTTTGCCGTATATGAAGAGACTTATGATTTTTGCGCAGAGGCAAAAATGCTCGGGTCTGCGCGTGAGGCCATCCGCGTGCAGGCAAAATACGAAATCGCCTTGAAAGCCTTCCTTTCAGAGGGTGGATATGGCGCCTTCACAACGACGTTTGAAGATTTGCACGGACTGGACCAGCTTCCGGGGTTGGCGGTTCAAAGGCTGATGGCCGCCGGATACGGATTCGGCGGTGAAGGCGACTGGAAAACGGCCGCCATGGTTCGATTGTTGAAACTGATGGGGGCAGGTCCCGGCAAGGGAACCTCCTTCATGGAGGATTACACCTATCATTTTGAACCGGGCAATGAGATGGTGCTGGGGGCGCACATGCTCGAAGTCTGCCCGACCATCGCCAGAGGCAGGCCCCGCATCGACGTGTTTCCCCTTGGCATCGGCGGAAAGGCTGACCCTGCGCGTATCGTGTTCGAGGGGAAGGAAGGTCCGGCCATCAACGCGAGCCTTGTGGACATGGGTGACAGGTTCCGCCTCATTGTCAACGAAGTCGAGGCGGTCGGCCACATTCCGGACATGCCGAGACTTCCGGTGGCCCATGTCCTGTGGAAGCCGAAACCGAACCTGATGGATGCCGCCGAACAATGGATCCTGGCCGGAGGCGCGCACCATACGGTCTTTTCCTACGACATCACCTCGGAGCAGATGAAGGACTGGGCAGCCATGAGCGGCATTGAATTCATCCTCATCCGCTGATGTCTGATAGGTTGGAAGACTTGCGGCTCCAGCGTTTATGTGATGGTTGAAAGTCCTGATTTGCAACATGACAGGGCATCGGACGTGATGAAGAAGCGCAGGCTGTGAATTATTGATAAACTTCGCCGCGATGGCCGATTTCTATCACGACAATTATGATTTTATCATCGTCAATCAGGCATAGAATCCGATGATCGCCGATTCGATATCGCCATTTCCCTTTTTGATTCGCCAGCAATGGTTTTCCGAAAGCACGAGGGTCTTCACAATTTTGGAGCTTTTTCTCTATGAACCCCAAAATTAGTGCAGCTGTTTGACGATCCATCTTTTTTAGGTTTTTCAACGCATGATCAGAAAACACCACATTCCAATGTGGCGTCATAATCCAAGCTCCGCCTTGACTTCATCAAGCGAATGAGTCTTTGTCATCGCTTTGAGTGCCTTGTCGAACAGGCCGATGTCCATTTCATCTTCGATTCGTTCGATCACGGTATTGCGCACATACTCTGATACGGTCGTCCGATGAAGGGCTGCGTATTTCTTGATGAGTTCGCTGTCTCTGTCATCCATTCGCAAGGATATGCTCGACAAAATATGTCACCCCCCTCTGTATTACATTGTAGTACAAACATCAGGAAACCGTCAAGGGTGAGGCAACCGCCGCTAAATCGCCTTTCGTACGCTCAGAATGAATTTGGCCTGATCCAAGGGGTTGACGCCCCTAAAGGGCGTGGTGGCGCCCAGTTCAAGTGCGCAAGGCTCATATCCGTCAAAACGAGAGGACAGGTGGCCACGACCTCCCGTCATGGTACCCAGTTTCACGGAATAGTCCATTGATGTTGCGACAGGCAACCGTGTTTCCACTTGGAAACTGCCGTTGGCCATGACGGGGGAATCGAAGGTTCCCCGC
>JANYKF010000399.1 GCA_025361665.1 Clostridiaceae bacterium | reverse complement strand
GCGTTGTTCCGGAACAACGCATGGCCGGCAAGTTGGGAACCAGGATGAACAGGCATGGCGGACAGGACTGGTATAAAGGGCATGGAGCTGTGTCAGCCTTTTACGGAGCCAATGAGCATGCCCTTGATGAAGTATTTCTGAAGAAACGGGTATACGGCCAGCAAAGGGGCGCTGGCAATGACAATCAGGGAATACTTGAGCACCACGGCCAACCCCTGCTTGCGCAGGGCGCTCTCCAGATCGCTCACCGTGTTGATGTCCACGCGGTTCAGGATCAGGATATCCCTCAGGATGATTTGAAGCGGATACTTGTGCTGATCCTGCAGGTAGATGAGGGCATCATAATAGCCATTCCAGATCCACACGGCGTAATTCAGTGCGATGACTGCCATGATGGGTCCCGACAAGGGAATCACCATTTTCAGCAGGAACCGGAAATCATCGCACCCGTCTATCTCGGCGGCTTCATACAATTCCTCCGGCACATTCTGCTGAAAGAAGGTCCTCGCGATGATAATCAGCCAGACTGCGATGGCATTCGGCACGATGATGGCCCAGCGCGTGTTGATCATGCCGATGTCCTTGAGCAGGAGGTAGGTGGGAATCAATCCGCCGGAAAACAGCATGGTGAAAAGAAATATGCCCATGAAGAGGCCCCTGCCGACAAAACCTTTTCTTGAGAGGGGAAAAGCAGCCATGATGGTCAGCGCCACGGATATCAGGGTACCGAAAATCGTATAAATCGCGCTGTTGTAATACCCGCTCAGGATTTGCTTGTTTTTGAAGACGGCCTGGTATGAATACAATGAAAAGTCCACCGGGAACAGCCATACCTTCCCTGTCAGGACATTGGTGGGATCAGAGAAGGACGCGCTGACGATAAAGATAAGAGGATAAATGATCACCAGCATGGCGAGAACCAGAAAAACATAGACAACCCCCATGAAAATCATATCCGGGAAGGAGAGACGGATTTTCCTCGACATGCGCAACCTCCGGTGTCAGACATCATTCACAAAGCATTCCAAAGCATCTGCTGCCGGGAACCGAGGTTTTCTCCCGGTGACCCCGGCATGGGGTTTCCGATGAAGTATCTTACCAAAGTGCCTGTTCGCCAGTCCTTCGAGCGATTTGGTTGACCGTCAGAATGAGGATCAGGTTGATGATCGAGTTGACCAGGCCAATGGCGGTCGAATAGCTGAAATCGCTGTTCAGCAGGCCTATCCGATAGATATAGGTCGACATGACTTCCGATACGTTCAGGATGGAGGGTGATTGCATCAGGAATACTTTTTCAAACCCCACGCTCATGACATAGCCCATGTTCAGCACCAGGAGCGTGATGACCGAGGGCCTGATGCCCGGCAGATCCACGTGCCAGATTCGCTGCAGGCGGGTGCATCCGTCGATGGTCGCGGCTTCCGTCAATTCATGGCTGATGCCCGTCAGCGCGGCAAGATAAATGATGGCGCTGTAACCGGTGCTCTGCCAGATGCCGGACCAGACGTAAAGGTGCTTGAAAAGATCGGGGTTTCCCATGATGTTGCGGGTATCAATCCCAAACTGCTGCAGCATCATGCTGATGACGCCAATGCGGGGATCCAGGAACTGATTCATCATGGAAACCAGTACGACGGTGGAAATGAAATACGGCGCGTATGTCACCATCTGCACCACTTTTTTGAAATGTTTTTTTTGAGCTTCGTTGAGCGCGATGGCCAGCAGGATGGCGATGGGAAAGGAGGCTGCAATGCTGTAAAGGCTGAGACTTACCGTGTTCCAGATGATCTGCATTGTCGAGGGCGAGTCGAAAAATCGTTCAAAATGCTTCCATCCTACAAATGGGCTGTTCCAGACGCCCGCCCGAACCCGATATGTCTTGAAGGCAATCTGCAGGCCGATCATCGGGATATATTTGAAGATGATGAGGTTGGCCAGCGGAAACAGCATGATGACGTACAGTTGCCAATGGCGCAGGATTCGCCGTTTCAGACTGCCTGCCGGATTTGCGATGTAATTCAGGGGGGCTGCCGTCGGCAACGTGGACTTGGGCATGGATGGTGTTCCTCCCTTCGACCTCCCGCAACCCGACCATGCAATATCCTTTGTGCATTCTCACGCATAAGGAAAGATACCTGACAGGGTTTTGGTATGGAACCACAATACCGATTCTTTCACGGTGCTGTAAAGGTACACTTTGCCCGGCATCGTACAGATTCATGGAACGCAATGCTTGGAAGGGTTTCAGATACGCTTTCATCCATGCGGAAAGGTGTCATCACAAAAAGGTGCGCAGCCTGCAATCGAGCATTGCCGTGGCATGAGCGAGCGGAATATCGTCCATCAGCCCCTGTGATCCAGAGAGGATGAATCCGCCCCCGGAGCCGAACAGGGATACGGCTGCGGATACCGCGGACCGGATGTCTTCTTCGGGGCCTTGCGGCAGCAGGATCTGGGTATCGATTCCGCCGTAGAATGCAAGGCGCTCCTTGAAGCGGGAAACGACAGAAGCCAGTTCCATGTCCGTGGCCTGGACCTGGGTGGGGTTGAGCACGTCGACTCCGATTTCGACATAATCGTCGAGGAATGGTGAAACATTGCCGCAGGAGTGCTGCATATAGAAGACTCCGTGGTTGTGATCCGTCTTGCAGAACAAGCGCAGGGAAGGCTTGAAGAAACGGCGGAAGTCTTCCCGGCTGATGAACATGCTGTGCTGGGTGCCGAAGTCGTTGCAGTTCTCCACCAGTACACCGCGCCCTGCGGCAACATCCAGCGTCGTGGCCAGGTAGTCATTCCAGAATCCAGTGATGTGATTGACAATCGCCAGTGCAATGTCGGGTTCTTCTTTCATCAGGCATAAGGCATTCTCCTGGCCGCACAGGTACAGGAAGTTGTGAAAGATGGCCGCATTGATGCCGGTGCACAGGGCAAACTCTTCATGGCTGCGGATTTCCAGGTCAAGAGTTTTGCCATCAAAATCATCCAGTGACGGGATCGGGTAGGAAAGCACCTCGTCGATGGACCTGACATCGGCATACGGTGGCTGCGGATTGTTTTCCCAGTACATATCCCTGATAATGTCAGCCGGCCGGCCTTTATGGTGCAAAACAGGCCCCTTGTAACCCAGACCTCCGGTGTGCCAGACATCAATGCCCTGCTGTCGGTACATCGCCTCCCGGGTCCCCAGTCCGAAATAATCTGCCAGCCTTTGCTCATATTCGGCTGTCGTGCCAAAGAGCCCAGCCGGCATCCTGTCGACGCTCTGGTAATTGATGGCCCGGTGAACCCGTTCCCGGCTGTTCATGTTACGCCTCCCGTTGAAAATCAATTGAAGCATTTCATGGGTAATGGCCCTTGTCCCC
Organism: Clostridiaceae bacterium; assembly: GCA_025361665.1. Lineage (GTDB taxonomy): Bacteria > Bacillota > Clostridia > DSM-8532 > DSM-8532 > JAEWSN01. Next base: position 3,193 of record JANYKF010000399.1, on the reverse strand, counting down.
GTATTGTACGACACTCAAGCCGGCACTTGTCAAGGTATGCGATTGTTTTGACGAGATGCGCACCTCTTATAGTTGCAATTTGCAATTGTTTTGTTATACAATTGTTGTGAACTCAACCCATACGAGAGATGATCCTGTGAAAACAAGTCATCCGTCATCATTTCCACATGCCTGTCGTCATGAACAAGGAATCGGAGGAAACATGAAACAGCCGGACATGGATGCGAAAGATGAAATGGAATCTGCTGTCAGTGCGAAAGCCGAACCTGCAAGGAAGGCACCCGTCCCGTCAAGAACAGGATTCCGCCTGCGAGCCGTCGAAGAGAAAAGCCACGTGACGCCCACTCCCATGGATACCAACGCAATCTATTCCTGGGCAGACCGCCTGGGAACCTGGAAGGCCAGATGGGGCATCAGCCGCGCGAACTACACCGTTTCGCCCGGTCTGTACCGCCTTGGATCTCCGAGCCCGGACTCACCGGTCCTTGTCACATCCAATTACAAAATGAGCTTCGACATGCTGCGCCGAGAACTGGGTGGACGGGATCTATGGATTCTCGTCCTGGACACGAAGGGCATCAATGTCTGGTGCGCGGCCGGGAAAGGCACGTTCGGAACGGCTGAAACCGTGCGGCAGGTTCATGCGGCAGGACTTTCCGATCTTGTCAGCCACCGGATGCTCATCCTGCCCCAGCTTGGCGCGCCAGGCGTCTCCGCACATGAAGTCCGCCGCAGAACAGGATTCCGCGTGGTCTACGGACCTGTTCGCGCCTCCGATGTCCCGGCCTTCCTGGATGCGGGGATGAAAGCCTCGGAAGAGATGCGCCATGTGCATTTCACGGTAATGGACAGGCTGGTCCTGACGCCCATCGAACTGGTCGCGTCCCTGAAACCTGCGTTTTGGCTGTTCGGGGCCCTTTTCCTGATGAATGCCACGGGTCTGACCCGTTTCGGCTCATTCGAGGCAGCCGCATGGTTTGCCGCCATCCTGGCAGGTTCCTTCCTGACACCGCTTCTGCTGCCATGGATCCCAGGTCCGGCCTTTTCATTCAAAGGCACGCTTTCAGGTTTGTTGTCAGCCTTCTGCATCCTGGCTGCCTTCGGATTTGATCCGGCCGGTTCGGCCTTTCTTTCAAACGGGGCCTTGCCGGGGTGGTTGGCCGCGATATCCACCACATTGGCCATGGTGGCCGTCTCATCTTTCACAGCCATGAATTTCACAGGCTGCACGCCTTATACTTCACCTTCCGGTGTTCTGCACGAAATGAAAACAGCCGTGCCCCTGCAGGCAACTGCACTCGTTCTTGGCGCAGCCGGCATCCTGGCCGCCCAGTTTCTCGCAGGAAACTGACAAAACGTGTGCTTTGACAAACCGTGTGATTTGATAAAAAGAGCAATCGTACACAATTACCGGATCAGTTTTCGAACGGCCCGGTTGAAAACAAGGAGGCCTGACGCCATGACAATCCATCGCTACCTGAAGGATGTCACCACCCTTTCCCTGAATCCGGATCTCTGCACGGGATGCGGCATGTGCACGCAAGTGTGTCCCCATGCCGTATTGCGGATGGAGAACAGGAAAGCGGCCGTCTCAGACCGGGATGCCTGCATGGAATGCGGCGCCTGCGCGCTGAATTGCCCCGCGGGCGCCTTGACCGTGAACCCCGGAGTCGGCTGCGCCGCAGCCATCATCACCGGTTTTCTCACGGGAACCGACCCGAGCTGCGGCTGCGAGGGTGAGCAGAAAGAAGGCGGGTGCTGCTGATGACGCGACCTATGTCCCAACCTTTGTCTCCAACTTCATCGCAATCTCTGTCCCAACCGTTTTTCCGGGAAAGCGTCAGGAAACTCGAACGGATCCTCGGCTTGCTCCATGACGGCGAGATGTCCTGCTGCGGCATCACCCTGGCACAATGTCACGCGCTGGTGGAGATCGGGCGGACCCGCGCCATTTCCCTCAATGCGCTGGCCGCACTGCTGAATCTGGACAACAGCACAACCAGCCGAACAGTCCAGAACCTGGTCTCCGTGGGACTTGCCCGGCGTGAGCTGGATCCCCGGGACAGGCGCGCGGTGGTCATTGCACTCGCATCGGAAGGAGAGGTGCTCTTCCAAAAGGTGGAATGCATGGTGACGGATCAGTTCGAAAAGGTCTGGAGCAGAATACCCAACGACAAACGGAACCAGGTCGCGGAAAGCCTTCACCTGCTTCTCGAGGCAATGGACGAACCAAAAAGCCCTTCCTGAGCACAGCCTGCCCGGGTCAGATCGATCGCAGCGGATCTCCCACAGGCACGAACGTAACATCAAGGCCGGGAAAAAGCGGCCGAAGCCAGCCGGCCACATGCCGCATCCCCTCTTCCTCGCTGTTGCAGTGCCCGATGACCACGAGGCCCAGGTCGAATCCGAGCTGCAGCGCATCCCGGAAGTATTCGCAGACAAGCCATTCACAGGTTTCCCCGACCACCATCGCATCCACGCCGGCAAGCATCGCATCCATCTGGCTTTCAATGGGACAGGCGCCGGGAACGAAAGCGACACGGCGGACCTTGAGGGTGTCGCGTCCGACAAGGCGGACAGCCTCACAGCCTAGGACCCGTTTGATGTGTTCTGCCAAAGGCAGCAGCCCGATTTCGGGAATGGAATACACCCATGAATGGGTCTTGTCCTGGAAACCGGACCAGCCAAGCGCTTCATCCATTCCCTGCATGATGAAGTCCGGCGTGTTCATGTGAGGCAAATCATGAAACCGCCAGACAGCCATACCGCTCTGCAGGGCTAATTCCCGTTTCTTCTTGTAAACGATGTGTTCCTTCTGCCAGGATATGGCATCCCGATGGTCATAGAAGGTCGGCTCGTGTGTGACAACCAGGTTCGCGCCCAGTTCCGCCGCCTTCCGGAAAACATCCGGGGTAGCGGTGAATGCCGTGACAATCCCCGTGACTTCCATCTCCGGATTCCCGATTTTCAAAGTATCCACGGAATGATGGGGGGCGGCTGCATTGACAGCTCCCGTGATGACCCGCATGACGTCCTGCACAGTCATTTCCTCTCCGTCGAGTAGACAACTCGACACTCCTTTCAAACTTATCTTCTGAGTGAAGGGAATGTCTGTTGCCCCTCACAGAACCGTACGTGCAGTTTTCCCGCATACGGCTCTTCTAACTCACATGTACTTTCGTACTTTTGCTTC
>JANYKF010000350.1 GCA_025361665.1 Clostridiaceae bacterium | reverse complement strand
TTCAAGACGAACAGGGCTGGGTTCCCCGAACCAGCCGTTCTGAAAAGAATGGCCCGGATACTTTGCGGCAATCATGGCACTGTGCCCGCTGTTGTCGGTATGATCCGCGAATCCGAAGTCGGCCGGTGAATGAGTCATTGAGGAATTCCACTTGCCTACCAAGGCGCAGTGATATCCGGCTCTGGCCAGCGCGGCCGTATGGTACCCTTCCATGGGGCTGACTGTTGCCGTGGGGATGAAGTCGTTGTTCCAAAGCGCGCCGTAACTCTCCGGTGCACGTCCGCTGAGCAGAGCTTGCCGTGCCGGAGCGCATACGGGGCAGGGCGTGAAGGCATTTCCGAAGAACGTACCTTCACGCGCCAACCTGTCGAGGAAGGGCGTACGGATTTTGAACCTGCCGGTGCAGCCCAATGCGTCAAGGCGGTGCTGGTCGGCGATGATGAGCATTACATTGGGTTTCACACGGCATCTCCTGCTGTCACGAAGAACGGGCACTCCGTCAAGGCGGTGGATCTCAGATGGCGAAAACGCTCAGATCGGTTTGTATATGTCGCCGTGAAGGTTGGGAAGCGATTCGGGCCGAACAACCGTTCCACCCTCTTCAAAAGACTTGATCGCGGCGAACGTATATTCGAGGGTGGCCAGCGCATCGCGGCCGGAAGCGCGCAGCTGCTCAAGGGGAACCTTGTTGGTCACGTCTTCCAGATAAGCATGGAGGCGGGCAGGGAAAGTGGCGCCGAAATCAGAGATGCCGGTGTTGAGGATTTCGTTGGGTTCCGGAGAGGCCATGGAACTCTTGGGTTGGTTGGCATCCCAGAAGGAAAGCTTCTCCACGCAGTTTTCGATGACGAAGGTACCTTTTGTGCCGGCCATTTCGAAGCTCCACCAGCCGCCGAGACCGAACATCGCGTCGCCGCGCTGAGACAGCAGGTAGCCGGTGCTGCCGTTCTCAAAGCGCACATGCACGCTGTTGATGGAATACATCAGGTCGTCTGCCGTCTTGCGCACGCCTGGCTTGCTGAGATAGGCCTGGATATGGGTGATGTCTCCGCCGAAGTGGCGCATCACGGAAAAGGGGTGGGCGAGAAACGCCTTGAGATGGGAATAGGGGCGCTGCCAGCGGGCGGATCCGCGGCCGCCGTAACCGGCTTCGCCACCATTGAATCCCATCTTGTGGACGATGTAGACCGGCTCGCCGATTTTGCCCTCATCGATCAGCTGGTCCGCGCGCTCTGCGGGTTTCGTGAAGAAATGATTGAGGTTGCACCCGAGGTAGACGCCTTTTTCGGCGGCGAATCGAACCATTTCACGGGCTTCCCGCACATCATTGGAGATGGGCTTTTCCACAAGCACATTCTTGCCGGCGGCGATGGCTTCCATGGCGGGGACATAATGCCAGCTGCCGTTCTCATAACCCGAAGTCGTGATATCGACGATATCAAGATCCGGCATTGCCTCCAGCATGTCCTTCAACGAGTAAAAAGCCGGAACACCATGTTTTTCAGCGGCCGCATCCGCCCTGTCATGCTTGACATCGCATACGGCGACCAATGATGCCAACTCGTCCTGCTTGTAGACATCCGCGTGCGTGTTGCCGATCCCGCCCATTCCGACCAATCCGATTTTCAATGCCATCAATTTGTCCTCCTATATATTGAATTCCAATATGAATTTGCTGATTTGGCAATTCTCAGGTCTTTTCATCACGTATTTGCTGATTTGGCAATTCTCAGGCTTTTCATCACGTATTTGCTGATTTGGCAATTCTCAGGTCTTTTCATCACATATTTGATGATTCGGCAATCCTCAGGCTTTTCATTCATTCTTTCTGAATCCGGTCGGTGATATGCCTGTCACTTGCTTGAATTGCCTGGAGAAAAGCGAGATGTCCGAGAACCCAAGTACCTCTGCCACCAGTGCGACAGAATTGCTTTCGGTGCGAAGCAGTTCGGCGGCCTTTGCCATGCGGAAGTTTCGGGCATATTCCGCAGGGGTGGTTCCGAGGACATTCTTGAACTGCTTGGACAGGTAGCCGGTGGACAGGCCTGCAGCCTTGGCAATGTCATCCAGCAAGACATCATTCCGATAGTTGGCCTCGATGAACGCCACTGCTTCGAAAATATGCTTGAAGTTGGCATTGGCTCCTTTTCCGGACAAGGTGACGTTGCTGAACAAACGGGCATAAGCCACCAGCAATCCGTAAAACAGTGATTTCAGCTTCAGGTCCCAGCCCACAGTGCGGTTCAGGCGTTCCCAGATCATCTTTTCCAGATACAGCATCAATTCCTGTGATTCCGCGAGCCCTGCATGCACCCGTACAAACCCGCTGCGTCCATCCAGCAGCCATGACAATCCCTGCATTGCGCCGATTTCCTGTTCCAGGCCTGTCAGGGCCTTTGCGGTGAACAGGCAGTTGTAAAGGGAAGTATTGCTGGCACTGATATAGGAATGCACTTCGCCGGGCAGGATGATGAAAACATCTCCGGTTGTGAGGATCTGCGTGTTTCCCTCATGGCTGTGGAGGGCAACACCCTGCTCAATGAAAACCAATTCGAAAAATTCATGGCTGTGCAGGCTTACCTTGCCATGGTGTTTGTTGCTGATGACAAACACTGGAGGCATGCCCCGTTCAAAATATTCACTGTTCGGGATGAGGCTGTGATTCACTGACAACTCCTTCATGATTTGCTGCGAGGCTGTGATTCACGGACAACTCCTTCATGATTTGCAGTGAGACAAGGGTTTGTGCAGAAAGCATTTTCCAGGGGGAGACACTATTTTGTGATTTCCGCCACCTTGACAGGTTGTCCTCCGCGCTTGATGGATTCGATGGCCGCATG
>JANYKF010000288.1 GCA_025361665.1 Clostridiaceae bacterium | reverse complement strand
GGCCGGCCAGGCCGATGACGATGGCTGCGTACAGGCAGATGCCAAGAAAGAAGACGAGGTAGGCAGCGAGACGGATCAGCATGAAGGGAATGGTTTTCATGACAATCGCCGATGGCTTCATCCGTTTACCTCCTGAAATAGTCGGTGATTGAAGAAATGATATCACAACCCATGTCCACATTCAACGCTGAAGGATTGCCTGTGAAGGATTGCCTGCCCGTTGAAGGATTGCCTGCAGTCCGATAGAATGGGAATAAGAAAGAATACTCATCTCATGTCGCGGCATGGAACGGGATCGTCATGGAGGAGAAATGGGAAAAGGACTGAAACCGGACTATTACCTCTCTTCCCTTTTCACGGTGAGCGTGCGGGATCTGCAGGACAAGGGCATCAAGGGCCTGCTTCTGGACATCGACAACACCCTGGTCCCGAATCATCAGCCCGATGCGGACGGACGCGTGATTTCCTTTGTCAGCCGCATGCAGGAGGCAGGCATCCGGCTGGCCATCCTGTCGAATGCGTCGGCGCACCGCATCAGCCTGTTCAACCGCCCGCTGGGTCTTCCCGTCGTGGCCGGGACCTTCAAACCGTTTCGTCGCGGCTATCGGCACGGCATTGCCCTGCTGGATCTCGATGCCTCGGAAATCTGCATGGCAGGGGATCAGCTTTTCACGGACATCCTCGGCGCGAACCGGGCAGGAATCCGAAGCCTGCTCGTTGCCCCGATTCATGTGCTTGAACCGTGGTATGTGCGCCTCAAGCGGCTGGCGGAAAAAGTGTTCATGGGAGGGAGGGCTCCCTCTGAAAACCTGCACGATGAACCATGACGGATGACAAAAGCAAATACAGGCTACCTTAGAAAAGCCGTGCGATGAACCCGTAGGCGCACAGACAGGCATTCAGGCGTCAAGATTCGGATGTCAAAGGTTCGGATGTCAAAGGTTCAGGTGCCAAAGGTTCGGTGCCAAAGCGGGCGTCCATTCCTTCCTGATCGAACCCGATCAGGAACACCCCGTCCACTTCCACCACCGGAACGCCGCGCTGACTCGTTTTCCTGACCATCTCCTTCGCGGCTTCCCGGTTTGCCGCGACATTGATCTCATTGTAGACGACATGCCTCTGATCGAGGTATTCCTTCACTTTCAGGCACCAGGCGCACCCCGGGGCAGTGTACACATTCACTTCCATAGACTCGACCTCCAACTTTTGCCGCATATGGGCCATTTTATCACAAGAAGCTCTTTCCTGCACCGGCTGCCTGTGATGACTGCCGCTGGAGACAGGGTGACACCTCGGAGGATCTCATGAATGAACCGACTGGAAATCCCGGCCAGACCGCCATGAAGGACCCGAAAACAGAAGTTCTCTGCGATGTCCTGATTCTGGGTGCCGGTCCGGCCGGGCTGACCGCGGCGATATACGCGGCACGCAGCCGCCTGGTTACCGTCGTGCTCGATTCTTCGATTACGGGCGGACTTGTTGCCACCACGTTTCAGATCGCCAATTATCCGGGCATGGGTGACGTGATTGGTGGCAGCGACTTGATGGGGAACATGAAAAAACAAGCTGTTTCTTTCGGCGCGGAAATCAGGGACATGCAGAAAATTTTGACTGTCCGGCTTGAGGGCAAGGAAAAGTACATAGAGACGGAATCGGCCATTTGCAGGAGCAGGGCAGTCATCATCGCAACCGGGGCAGAGCCGCGAAAGCTGCCGGTTGCGCAGGAAAATGCCTACCGGAGCCGGGGCATCCATTATTGCGCCACCTGCGACGGGGCTTTGTATCAGGATGCGGAGGTGATGGTTGTCGGCGGGGGCATTTCCGCGCTGGAGGAGGCTGAGTTCCTGACACGGTATGCCAGGCATGTCACCATCGTCAACCGGGCGGAAGCATTCCGCGCGCCTGCCGGCATCGCGAACCAGGTTCTCGGGAATCCCGGCATATCCGTCCGATACCGCTGTCGGATTGAAGGTGTTTCCGGCGATGTTTTCGTCTCGGCCGCATCCTTGCGTGACTTGGCAACCGGG
>JANYKF010000191.1 GCA_025361665.1 Clostridiaceae bacterium | reverse complement strand
CATCGACAAGGAAGTGGTGTACGCGGCAGCCCTGCTGCATGACATCGGGAAATGGGTCCAGCTGGAAAGAGGGACGCCTCATCATTTGTCCAGCGCGGAAATGGCCGAGGAGCTGCTGGATCATGCCGGATTCCTTCCCGGGGAAAAGGCCGCCATAACGGGAGCCATCCTCCTGCACAGGACGAAGGGACAGCCCGACGGCACCTTTGATGCCGTGCTGTATCTCGCTGACAAGCGTTCACGCGGATGCTACGACTGCAAAATGCGGGAACGCTGCGATTGGGATTCGGACAAGAAGAATGCGGAGATCGTTGTTTAGTACGGGCAAATGGGACGGATGGTTTCAGGCTGGTGCTGGAACCGGGCTCCCTGCTTTGGCTGATACCATGATCGGAATGTGAAAAGCCGGATGCAAAACGAAGGCAGGCAGTGCGATGAAGATTGGTGAAAAAACGTTTGTGTGGGGAACCCGCACCTATGTGATGGGCATTCTCAACATGACGCCGGATTCCTTTTCCGATGGGGGAACGAATGCGGATTTTCCCACGGCAGTAGCCCACGCCCTGTGGATGGTGGAAGAGGGTGCCGATATTCTCGATATCGGCGGGGAGTCCACGCGCCCGTCGCACGAAAGCGTATCGGCAGAAACGGAACTCGCGCGCGTCATCCCTGTGCTCAAAGCCTTAAAGGGCATCTTTCCGCAGGTTCCGTTGTCGATCGACACTTCGAAGGCCGTTGTCGCCAAGGCGGCCATCCAGGCTGGCGCCGCGCTCATCAACGATGTCTGGGGTTTTCGCAGGGATCCCGGCATGGCGGCCGTCGCGGCGGAAACAGGCGTGGCCTGCTGCCTGATGCACAACCGGGTTGAACCGGCATATCGCGATCTTCTGGCCGAAGTTTGCGCCGACCTGTGCGAATCGGTCCGGATTGCCGTGGCGGCAGGGGTGAAACCGGAAAACATCCTGCTGGATCCCGGAATCGGATTTGGCAAGACACTGGAACAGAATCTTTTTCTGCTTCGGCATCTGGACGAGATCCGGGCACTCGGATTCCCGATCCTGCTGGGAACCTCCCGCAAATCGGTGATCGGACTGACGCTGAACCTCCCCGTCGGAGAACGCCTTGAGGGAACGCTGGCCACAACGGCGCTCGGGATTGCCAAAGGAGCCGATGTCGTCCGGGTGCATGATGTGCGGGAAAATGTACGGGTATGCCGCATGTCGGATGCCATCGTGAGGGGAACCGACCGCAGCGGGAAAGGTGGATGAAGGTGATGGGCAATGAAACGGATCGGGCTTGGGATGACATGACCCCATCGGATTGCATCCGCATTGAAAATCTTGAGATTCGGGCTTTCCACGGGGTTCTTCCTGAAGAAAAGATACTGGGCCAGAAATTCCTGCTGACCCTTGAAATGGGATTGGATCTGCATCCGGCAGGCTGTTCCGACGACCTGAAGGCTTCCGTGAATTATGCCGATGTGGCACGGGAGGTGACACACCTTTTCGGAACATCCCGATACGATCTTATCGAAACCGGGGCCGAGTCGGTTGCCCGTCATATCCTGCTGAAATGGCCCCTGGTCCGCTCCGTCAGCGTCTGCGTAAAGAAACCCTGGGCTCCGGTCCGCCTGCCGCTCGATACCGTTTCCGTCACCATCCGGCGCGCGTGGCATCGTGCGTATGTCGCCATCGGATCGAATATCGGAGACCGCGAGGCAACTTTTCGAAGCGCACTGAAAAGCCTGGAATCGGAAGATACGCATCTGAAAAAAATCTCCGCCTTTCACGACACGATGCCCGTCGGATATGCGGACCAGCCAGTATTCCTGAACGGCGCGTTTGAACTGGAGACCCTGCTGACTCCGCGTGAACTATTGGAACGTCTTCAAAAGACGGAAGCGGCCCACGGCCGGACGCGAACCCTGCATTGGGGGCCGCGCACGCTTGATCTGGACTTGCTGATGTATGACGATGTCATCACCGATAAGGCGGACCTCGTGATTCCCCATCCGAGAATGATGGAAAGAAAATTCGTGCTCCAGCCTCTGTGTGAGATTGCCCCCTGGCTTGTGAATCCTTTGACCAGGCAACGGATGGCCGATGCTTTGGCTGATTTGGCGGGTGACCTGTTTGTCTGAAAGGCAGGCATTGCCGGACAGGGGGGAGACCGTCAAAACAGGACCGCGCAGTACGGTTCCTTGCGCAGACGGCCGGAGGATGGAATGAAGACGGAACTGTTCAAACCGGAATGTGAAGGCGGTGAAATCTTGTTCTCCCTGGCTGCGAAGCGTCTGCGTGAGGGAGAACTGGTGGCATTTCCCACGGAAACGGTTTATGGTCTTGGCGCCAACGCCTTGAACCGGGATGCGGCAGGGAGGATATTCACGGCCAAGGGCCGGCCATCCGACAATCCGCTGATTGTGCACATTGCCGCGAGGGAAGATTTGAACGCACTGGTGAGGGACATCCCCGAAGTGGCGGAAAGGCTGATGGCCCATTTTTGGCCGGGCGCGCTGACGCTGGTGTTCCGGAAAAGCCCCGCGGTGCCGGATGCGGTGACGGCCGGGCTGGACACGGTGGCGGTCCGCATGCCGGTTCATCCTGTCGCACGCGCGTTGATCCGGTTGGCCGGGGTTCCTGTGGCGGCACCGTCCGCCAACCGGTCCGGCCGCCCTTCCCCGACCACGGCGGAACATGTGCTGGAAGACCTGGACGGGCGCATCCCAATGATCGTGGATGGCGGCCCCTGCCCGATGGGCATGGAATCCACGGTTCTGGATGTGACGGTTCATCCTCCCGTGATGCTTCGCCCGGGCGGCGTGACAAGGGAAATGCTGGAAGCCGTCATCGGCTCCATTGTGATCGATCCGGCGCTGACCGATTCGGCGCTGACGGATTTGACAATCATTCCGAAGGCACCGGGCATGAAGTATGCCCATTACGCGCCGAAGGCCCCCATGACGCTCTTTATCGGGTTGCCCGGGGAAACCGTGGCGCGGATTGTCTCCGAGGCAAACGACAGGTTCACGGAAGGAAAGCGTGTCGGCATTCTGTGCACCGATGAATCTTTCGGCCGATATGAAGGCCTGTTTTCAGGAAGGCCCGGATGCGGAAGGGTCTTCCCCTTGTCAGCCGGATGCAGGGCCAAGCCCGCAACGATCGCTGCCGGTGTGTTCGGAACTCTCCGGCAGTTCGACCTCCTTGGCGTGGATGTCATTCTCTCGGAAGGATTCCCGGAGTCCGGAGTGGGCCACGCCATCATGAACCGGCTCAGGAAAGCGGCTGGCGGACTTGTCGTGCACTGCAGTGAAACGGGTTTGAGGGAAGAAGCGGGTCGGAAGGAAGAAGCGGGTCGGAAGGAAGAAACGGGTCGGAAGGAAGAAACGGAATGAAGAAAGTTTTATTTGTCTGCACGGGCAACACATGCCGCAGTCCCATGGCGGAAGCGATCTACAACCGGATGGCAGAGGACCGCGGGCTTTCAGGCACGCATCAGGCATTCTCCGCCGGCATTTACCCGATGCCGGGGGATCCGGCCACAGCCGGCGCCGTTGCGGCTGTCAAATCCCTTTTCGGGCTGGATTTGCGTGGTCATTCCTCCCGGCTGCTGGAGGCACGGGATCTGAAAGAGGTCTGGATTGTGCTCGCAATGACGCGCCGCCACGTGGAGAGCATCCGGGACGGTTTTCCCGGAATGGAAGACCGGGTGTTCACTTTGAAGGAATTCGCCGGGTGTGATGTCAGGGACCAGGACATATCGGACCCGTTCGGCACTTCGGATGCGTCATATGAAGCCTGCGCGATGGAAATCTTCACGGCGATGGAACGTGCAGGGGAACTTTTGTTCGGAGACTGAGACGGAATTCCGTTTTGACAAGGATCACCGGTTCGGATAGAATGGGTGGCAGAAAGATCCGAAGGGGTGCGACGTTGAGAATCGCGATAGGTTCCGATCATGGGGGATACAGTCTGAAGGAGGCCGTCAAGGCCCATCTGCTGCAGGGGGGTCACAAGGTGGAAGATGTCGGAACCCATGGACAGGATCCGGTGGATTACCCGGTATACGGACAGCTTGCGGCGGAACGGGTTGCGGATGGGTCATGCGAGCGGGGCATCGTCATATGCTCCACCGGTATCGGCGTATCCATCGCGGCAAACAAAGTGAAGGGCATTCGTGCCGCCTTGTGCTGCGATCTGTTCACAGCCAGGCTCACGCGGGAGCACAACGACACCAACGTCCTTGCCCTTGGCCAATACGTGCTCGGAGAATGCCTCGCGCTGGCCATCGTCGACACATGGCTTGAAACGCCATTTTCTGGCGGTGAACGCCATTCCAGAAGGATCGAACTCATTCGCAAGATGGAAGAATAAGGGAGATATGCGCATGGAGAACGTCTATATATTCGATCATCCGCTCATCCAGCACAAAGTCTCGCTCCTGCGGGACAAGAACACCAGCGCGAAGGAATTCCGGGAACTGGTCGCCGAGATTTCCACCATGATGGGTTATGAAGTGACCCGCGACATCCCTTTGAAGGAAGTGGAAATCGAAACGCCCATCGGCATGGCCAGGACAAAGGTCATCGCCGGCAAGAAACTGGCGATCATTCCCATCCTCAGGGCCGGCCTCGGCATGGTCGAAGGGCTGCTGAACCTCATCCCGATGGCTCGTGTCGGACATATCGGACTGTACCGGGATCATGAGACCCTCGAACCCGTGGAGTACTACTGCAAGCTGCCCGAGGATGTGGTGGAGCGGGATGCCGTCATCCTCGATCCGATGCTGGCTACCGGCGGATCGGCCTGCGATGCCGTGAAATGCATCAAGGAACGCGGCGTGAAGAACATCAAGTTCGTCTGCCTCATCGCATCCCGCACCGGCATCGACCGCCTGCACAGGGAACATCCCGATGTCGGCGTCTATTGCGCCGCCGTGGATGAAAGCCTGAATGAAAACGGGTACATCGTGCCCGGTCTCGGAGATGCCGGTGACCGACTTTTCGGCACGAAATGAAAGCGCCCCGGTGTTCGGCACGAAATGAGAGGAACATCATGAGCGAGACGCCAGTGCGGCATGTCCGCCCCCCCTGGGATGAATATTTCATGGATATCGTCGATCTGGTCAGCAAGCGTTCAACCTGCCTGCGCAGACAGGTCGGTGCATTGATTGTGAAGGACAAGCGCATCCTCACCACGGGATACAATGGTTCGCCTGTCGGCACGAAGCACTGTCTGGAAGTGGGTTGCGAGCGGGAGCGCCTCGGCATACCCTCCGGACAGCGGCATGAGATCTGCCGCGCCACCCATGCCGAACAGAATGCCATTGCCCAGGCCGCCTATTCAGGCACGTCCGTGAAAGACGGTACCCTTTACGTGACCAATCAGCCATGCGTGCTTTGCGCCAAGCTGGCCATCAACGCGGGCATCATCAAAATCATCTTCCGCGGGAACTATCCCGATGAACTGGCCATGGATCTTCTGAAGGAAGCCGGCGTCCGTGTCGTCCGATATGATGGCCATGCCAAGTGAGGTATTCTGTGATCACAATATCGTATGAGCATCTGGTGGCTTTTTTCATCGCGTTGATCGTTGCCTTTTTTTCCACCCCCATTGCCAAAAAAATCGCTTTTCGATCCGGCGCCGTGGATATTCCCGCGGATGACACCAGAATGCATAAGAAGCCGATGGCACTCATGGGGGGCCTGGCTGTCATTTCAGGATTTACCGTTTCGGCCCTTTATGGGTTTTCTTCCCGCGATTTCTCCGGATTTTTGGCGATGATTGGCACAGCACATTTCCTTGGCCCTTTTTTCGGTACCCTGATCATCATCGGAATGGGCATCGCGGATGACATCGCGCCGATGAAAGCAAGGACGAAACTCCCGTTTCAACTGGTTGCGGCCATGCTCGTAGCTGCGGCGGGAACCCGGGTCATGGCCATTTCGAAACCGTTTCAACTGATCGCTGTCGGCGGCAGCAACATGATGTTCTTCATCGGGGATGCCGTTTCCTTTATCGTGACGATCCTCTGGATTGTGGGGGTCACGAATGCCATCAACCTCATCGACGGCCTGGATGGTTTGTCTGCAGGCGTTTCCGGCATTGCGGCCCTGTCACTGTTCATCGTGGCGGTCGTCAGGCATCAGCCGGAGATCGCACTGGTGTCCATCACCCTTTTCGGCGCGGTCATCGGGTTCCTGCCTTACAACTTCAACCCAGCGAAAATATTCAGCGGGTCGACGGGCGCCTATTTTCTCGGATTCATGCTGGCCATCATCTCCGTGTCGGGCACCATGAAATCCGTCACCGTCATTTCCCTGGCCGTGCCCATCCTCGTGCTGGGCCTGCCGTTGTTCGACACCTTGTTCGCCATGGTTCGCCGTCTGGTCAACGGACGCCCAATCGGGGAGAGGGACCGGGGACATATTCATCACAGACTTGTCGACATGGGCCTGTCTCACCGGATGTCCGTCACTGTCCTGTATGTCGTCAGCGCGGCACTCGGGCTTGTGTCCGTCACGCTGGCGGACAAGGGCCTGCTCATGGCCATCCTCCTCGTCGTGTTCATCCTGATCTTCATGATCGGAGGCGCCCGCAATCTCACGGAAATGCGCAGCGGGAAGGAAACGCATCGTATTTTGCCGGACGTGGGCATCCCGCAGGAACCGGTGCTTGAGCCGCAGGAACCGGTGCTTGAGCCGCAGGAACCTGATCTTTCACTGATTGCCGGCCCCGGACACGAGCCATCGCCGGATTCCGGAAGTCAACCAATTGAAAATGAACCGGATGAGGAGTGCGCCGGTTCGGCGCTAGATATATAGCCCGGTGAAATGCCGGGTCGGGCAAAGTCCAGCCAACAGCCTGTACCCGCTTCTGGAGCCGAAGCCGCGAGGTCAGGTTTAAGCGTGAAGCTGGGGAGCAAGCGAGCCGCAATGCGAAAGCGTAAAGCGATTCAGCCTCGTGATGGTAGAATGCCGAAGCCTGAATTGCCTTGCAAACTCGGCGGCCTGCTCGCCATGGGCGCGGCACAAGTTGCGGTCGTCTGCATACATCAGC